>NZ_DDCJ01000122.1:30056-34502 GCF_002335285.1 Thalassolituus sp. UBA2009 | reverse complement strand
ATTCGACACCATTATCAAAACGGGAAACTCTCTTCTTTTCAATCAGAAGTTTCAGATCAGGTCTGAACTAATTCAGATTGAGCCGCTTGTTAACTGCCTTACTCATAGTTTTTGGCCTTAAATTCTTTAATGGCCAAATCAATTTCTGTAAATAACTTTTTATCATCTACATCTATCTTATCTTTCTTTAAGCGAGCTACGAATACTTCGATAGAATCTCTAACTTTATCAGCAATATAGTCTCTTATCTCATTAGGGCTTTTTGGTTCCCAAACAGAAATAGGTATTTGAATATCGGCTGTAATAGTTTTTCTTTTTTTAGCAAATCTGAGCCTAGTAATACCTTCATCACCAAAAGTAGAGATCTTCCCATCCACTCGAATGACTGGAGAATACTGATCAACTTCTTCACAGTAAGTTGAAGTGCAATATTTATTAAATAGCTTATAGAGGTCGACTTTTATCGATCCGATATTGTGCTTTCCTGGCCCACCAGACTGAACGCCAATTGATATTATATTCATCGGACTCTCTTAGGCAGTTAACGCCTGTCAGCAATGGCGAGTGAAACGAGTCCAGCCAGCATACTGCGAATTGGCTGGCTTTGTTATATCTAACGTTTTGTTCCAATTGCAACAGAGATTCGGTCTACTTGAGAAGCATTTCCCAATGCCGTAGCGCAACTACTTATATAATAGGTGTACTCTTCATTAGAGTGATCAGAATCAATTTCTTGTCTACAAATACCAAGTAATTTTTCCTCTTCGCCCGGAACATTTCCAAAGAGATAGAACTTTATAAAGGCTGATTGCTTTAAGATATCAGCTGCGTCAATACGCTTGGATCTTGAGGATATTATTAGAACCTCATCTTTAAGCTCAAAATCTATTACTTCAGGCTTAATATACTCGTAGTAAGAAGACACCTCTTCTTCCAGCATGCTCACTAGATCTTTCTTATAGGAAAATTCTACTGCCGCCAAGGTATACATCGCATAAGCCACATATGCCAAGCCAGTTGAAAGCCCAAAACCTAAGCCCCAGAGCAGGCCCTTAAATATTTCTTTCAGCAAAACAAATTCCTTTGATTGATATAACGCCGGTGGTAATGGGCGGCAACGAAGCGCAGCGTAGTTGGCGTCCCGTTGACCACTTTGTTAAACATTTTTCTCAGCTTTGATTTCGCGGTCAGCCTCACCCGGATCTCTCAAAAAGACCTTCACTGAGTCTCCAATTTGAAGGCCGAAATTGCTATTGCCGAGATCCTTCCTAATAGCTTTTAAGACGTTATCCATGGCAACGAGAGTATTGCCACCTGTGGTGGTTACTTTTCTGAAGTGAAGCCAGGATTTTATGACTGCTGGGGAGGCCCAAACGATTAAACCTTTATTCAGTTGCCAAAACTGATCACGCAAATCTTCGGGTAAACTCTCCTCACCCCCTTGCTCCAACGCTTTCTGTTCATCCGGATTCTTAAGAAATCGTTCCAGAATGGAAAAGAAACCGTTGTAGACCTCAATTTTTTTTGGGCGATGGCTCTGTTGAATTTCTCGTGACTTGGAGTGCCATTGGGCGTAGATAAGACCTATAAAACCTACGATTGCTGTGATCGTGGGGCCGGAATATGAAGGCTCTAGCGAGGCTACCCACAGTACGATATTCCAAATCAGCCAAGCTATTCCGGCGAGAACAGCGAATCCGAACGTGACAGATAAGAAACGACGTAACTTACTCATAACACTCCCTGTTTAACAGTTTCTTAGTAGGCGTGCTCATTAACACACCTAAACCCTTATTCAGATTTCCAGCCTAACCTATTGTCCGGACTGTAAAAATCATCGTAATTTTCTTTTTTGCCAGAATATAAACGCGCATGCGCGCTTTTACCCTGAACTGCTCTTTAGACTTTGCAGCTATCACTTTCCGACAGTAACCAGCGTTTATTTGTTCTTTTTATTCCAGACACGCTGCCGCCCGACCTTATAAACGCAGGGCAGGAATTGCGTGGCTTTATTATTCGGGATTGTAAGCGGGGAGGGCATGTGTCCGGACGGTGTGTTCGTACGATATGGCGGCATCCCTGCGATGGTTCGAGAGTACTGAAATTCAGGGTTGGGTTCAATAATTGATAAAACTGGTTACAAGTGGCAAAAGGCGACAATGGCTTTGGTGGGCAGTGCCCACCCTACCTATCAGCGTGAGGGCGGGGCTGGCCTGTCGCGGATAAGATCCGCTCCCACAGTGCAGTGCCTGCTCTGAAATATGGCTTCGGGTTTTAGCTTGTGCGCCTGCAGGACGCCGGTTTAAACAATCCGCTAGCCCTTGAAGCGACAGTTGCATTCCCACGCGGAGCGTGGGAACGAGAAGGCGGGGCGTGGGAACGAGAAAGTCAGTGGCTGGTCTGTCGCGGATAAGATCCGCTCCCACAGTGCAGTGCCTGCTTTGAAATATGGCTTCGCGTCATGGTTGGGGCGCAGGGCCGATTGTGTGCTCCTGCACAATCGGTATTTCCGCCATCCATGGCGGTCAGGCAGCCCCGCAAAGGTTGTTCAAGTGCAGTCAGCGCTGTCTGGTTGCTCAGTAAACGGCATAAATAAAACGAGCCTCATCTGAGGCTCGCTATTTCTGGTTTTATGCTCTGCTACCGCTTACTTCGCCAGCAAATAATTCACCAATAAAGGCACTGGACGTCCGGTCGCGCCTTTGGTTTTACCACCGGTATTCCATGCCGTGCCGGCAATATCGAGGTGCGCCCATGGCGTGCCTTCGGTAAAGCGCGACAGGAAGCAGGCGGCGGTGGTGGCACCGGCCAGCGGACCGCCGATATTGGCGATGTCGGCAAAGTTGGAATCCAGCAATTCCTGATAATCGTCTTCCAGTGGCAGACGCCATACTTTGTCACCACTGTGGCTGGCGGCATTCTGCAGTTCTCCGGCCAGGGCTTCGTCGGTGGTGAATAAACCGGAATTAACGCGACCCAGTGCGGCCATACAGGCCCCGGTCAGGGTGGCGATATCTACGATGGAGGCCGGTTTAAAGTTGTCGATACCGTAGGTCAGGGCATCGCACAGCACCAGGCGGCCTTCGGCGTCGGTGTTCAGAATTTCGATGGTTTTGCCGGACAAACTGGCGACGACATCACCGGGCTTGCTGGCATGACCGGCGGGCATATTCTCGGCGCTGGTGATCATGCCGATGACATTGATGGCGGGTTTTAATGTCAGCAAGGCCTGCATGGTGCCGAGTACGGAAGCGGCGCCACACATATCATATTTCATTTCATCCATGCCCAGACCCGGCTTGAGGCTGATGCCGCCGGTATCAAAGGTGATGCCTTTACCCAGAATCATATGCGGCGCGGCGTTTTTATCGGCGGCACCGTTGTATTTCATGATGATCATTTTGCCCGGCTCAGACGAGCCTTTGGCAACGGAAACAAAGGCGCCGGCGCCCATTTCTTCCAGCTGATCTTCATCCAGAATGGTCACGTCCAACGCGCCATTGGCGGCCAGCTCCAGTGCCTGTTCGGCCAGATAACTAGGGGTACAGATATTCGGTGGCATATTGCCGAGGGTTTTGGCGTAAGCCACGCCCTGAGCCACGGCTTCGCCTTTATTCAGCGCGGCGCTGACATCGCTGCCCAGCCAGATAATGCTGTCGGGCTGGCGAACGTCGTCATCCTGCTTGCTTTTGGTTTCGGTAAAACGGTACAGCGCGTTGCCGAAGGCCATGGCGCTTTGTTCTGCCAGCCATTCTTCGCTCAGGTTATCATTGGCCAGTTCATTCAGGGCCAGCGCGATGCTGCCGGAAAAACCGCTGCTGGCGCTGGCGATGGCGTTCAGCACTTTAACCGCACTGCTGCGGGTCAGGGGGTCTTTACCGGTGCCAACCAGTAACACGCGGCTGGCCTTTACCCCGGCAACGGCCGGCAGTAACAGGGTCTGGGCCAGTTTACCGCTGATGTCTTTGTCATCGATGCGGGCCTGAATAAAACCGTTACTGGCATTATTGATGGCAGCGGCGGCGTCAGACAGCTTGCCTGACTGGTCGAGAGTGACCACAATACAGCTGGCTTGAACATCGGCGGCAGAATTCGTGGAAATCTGATATTGCATGATGGCTCCTGACGGGAAAAGAAAGGGCGGTGTTGCCTGCCCGTTTGACTCAAAGATGCGTTCAAGTGTACGAAAATCAAGGGCGGAACACAGCCGTTTGTTAGCAATAAGGTAAGTATTTTGATTCTTTTCCGTTATCTGGCCCGGGAACTGGCCGGCTCACTGGTGGCAGTGACCACTGTGCTGCTGATGATCCTGATGAGTGGTCGTCTGATTCAGCAGCTGGCAGCGGCGGCGGCCGGTGAGGTGTCGCTGGATATTGTGTTTTTTACCCTGCTTTTGCGTTTACCGTCTTTTCTGGAAATGATTCTGCCTTTGGCGCTGTTTATTTC
>NZ_DDCJ01000122.1:0-29732 GCF_002335285.1 Thalassolituus sp. UBA2009 | reverse complement strand
GCCAGTTTTACCCTGGTGCTGAGCCCCTGGGGCGCGCAGAAAATGGAAAACCTGTATGAAAAACAATCGAAATTAACCGAGTTTGAATTACTGGCGCCGGGGCGTTTTCAGAGTACCGCTACAGGCTCCCGTGTGACCTATACCGAATCGCTGTCGGGCGACAAAACCCAGATGCACCAGGTGTTTATTGCCGATGGCAACACGCTGCTTCTGGCTGAACGCGGTACTCAGTATGTGAGCGATGAAACCGGCTCACGCTTTCTGGAATTGCATAAAGGCCGCCGTTACGACCTGACTCCGGGCAGTGCGCAGCTGCAGGTGCTGGATTTTGATTTATACGGCGTAAAAATTGCCGACGAGCCGGAAGAGCGGCGCAAGCTGCGCAAAGAAGCGGTACCAACGCTGGAACTGATCGGCTCTGCTGAACCTAAGCATCAGGCG
The DNA here is from genome assembly GCF_002335285.1 of Thalassolituus sp. UBA2009. Lineage (NCBI taxonomy): Bacteria > Pseudomonadati > Pseudomonadota > Gammaproteobacteria > Oceanospirillales > Oceanospirillaceae > Thalassolituus > Thalassolituus sp. UBA2009. Next base: position 29,291 of record NZ_DDCJ01000122.1, on the reverse strand, counting down.
CAGCTGCAGTGGCGTATTTCATTAATTTTAATGGTGCCTATTGTCACCCTGATTGCTTTCCCGTTATCGAAAGTGAATCCGCGTCAGGGGCGTTTTGCCCGGCTGTTTCCCGCCATTGTGTTGTTTATGGTGTATATCTCGCTGCTGATTGCCATGACCGGCATGATTGAAAAACGTACGCTCAATCCGGCCATCGGCCTGTGGAGTCTTCATATTGTTTATCTGCTGATTGCGGCGGGTTTGTTGTTACTGCCGGAGTGGATTCGCCGGCGCAAGATTAAGGGCCTGTAATGAATCAGCTGGATTCCTACGTCGCACGTAATGTGTTTATGGCCACGCTGGTGGTCATTATTGTGATTGTTGGCCTGGATGCGATTTTTACCTTAGTAGACGAACTCGATCAGCTGAAAGGCGATTATCAGTTTGCTCAGGCGCTGGAATTTATGGGCCTGCGTCTGCCACGTCGTGCTTATGAATATATGCCGATGGCCTGTCTGATCGGTTGTCTGGCTGGTCTTGGCAGCATGGCCGCCAACAGCGAATTAACGGTAATGCGTGCTGCCGGTATTTCCGTAGCGCGTATCAGCATCTCTGTGCTCAAGCCAATGGCGGTACTGATGGTTTTCAGCCTGCTGCTGGCTGAGTTTGCTATTCCGACGCTGGAGCGTATTGCCCAGTCACAAAAAGCCGTAGCCCAGGGCAAAGGCGATGTTTTATCGAATAAGGGTAAGGGTTACTGGCACCGTGAAGGCTACGATTTTATGCGTTTTACCGCGGTTGAGCCCGGTGGCGTACTGCACGGTGTAACCCTGTATGAATTTGATGTCGACCGCGAGCTGCAGCGGGTACGCACAGCGCAGCGGGCGATTTATCAGCGCTCGCACTGGCAGATGGAAGACGTTCAGGATGTATTGTTGCTGGGGGACCGTACCGAAGTGCGGCGTTTTCCTACCGCTTCATGGGATACCGAGTTAACCCCGGAAAGCCTCAGTGTGGTGATGATACAGCCGCGTGATATGTCGATTTCCAACCTGTTCAGCTATACCCGTTATCTGGCTAAGCAGGGGCTGAATGCCGACAACTATTTATTATCCTTCTGGCGTAAGGTCACGCAGCCTTTAGGTACCTTTGCGCTGGTGATTCTGGGTATTTCTTTTATTTTCGGGCCGTTGCGCGCAGTGACACCGGGTTACCGGATTTTCTCCGGTATTCTGGTTGGTCTGGTGTACAAATACGCGGAAGAACTATTGGCACCGGCCAGCATTGTGTTCGGTTTTGCGCCAATCTGGGCGAGCATTATTCCGATTGCGGGCTGCTTTTTGCTGGGTGTGCTGCTGATGCGTAAGGCGGGGTAAGCGCCCCGGCCAGTTTGGGATGGCGCGGGGCGTGGGCGATGCCGGAAGAGCGTTTATTTCATGTTTTTCGGGATATAGACCATACGCGTCAGAGAGGCGATGTCGTGCCAGCTGCGTTGTTGTTTATCAAACAGCATCCACCAGAAGCCGAGGCCCACAAACAACAGCGAGAAAAAACCAACCCCGGTGCGCAGCATACATTGGCTGAGCTGAATGCCAGTGCCTTTATTGTTGTCGTTCAGCAGTTTCAGTCCCCAGGCTTTCATACCAATGGTCTGGCCGCCACGACGCCAGGAATGGCTGTAATAAAGAAAGCAGATAGTAAACATGACGGACATCGACATCGCCGGGCTGAGACGCACAAACTCCGGACTGCCGATGATTTTGGATACAGCGGTGACCAGCAGGCCGCCGAGCATAATATAAAGAGCAATCAGAACCAGAGCATCGTAAGCCAGCGCCGCAAGACGGCGGGAAAGCGGAGCGGTCGGGTAATTCTGATCAGACATAACAACACCTGTAACGGTCGGCAAAGAACAGGCGCGCATCATAGCAAAAGAGCTGCGTCCTGACTGCCAAAGCAAGCCGCAGACGGGTAAGAAAGCGTCAGCCGTGCACTTTGCCCGCTGACAGCCCGATGTATAAGGGCAAGTGATAAGGACAATTTGTGAACAAACAACAGGCCTGGGTTCTGGCCGCACGACCCAAAACCTTACCGGCGGCACTGGCACCGGTATTACTCAGCCAGAGTATGGCGGCAGCGGCCGGGGGATTTTCCTGGTCGCTGGCGCTGGTGATTCTGCTGTGTGCACTGGCACTGCAGGTGGCGGTGAATATTGCCAATGACCTGTTCGATTTTCAGCGTGGCATCGATGAAGGCGCGCGCCTTGGTCCGGCGCGGGCAGCACAATCGGGCTGGCTCAGTGTGCGTGAGCTGCAGGGCGGGCTGATCCTGAGCTTATTGCTGGCTGTTATCAGCGGTGGCTGGCTGGTATTGCAGGGCGGCTGGCCCTTTGCCTTGCTGGGGCTGGCCTCAGTGCTGGGGGTACTGGCTTATAGTGCCGGCCCGGTGCCGCTGGCTTCCCATGGCTTGGGGGAGGTGACAGTCTTTCTGTTTTTCGGTTTGCTGGCAGTGTGCGGCAGTTATTATCTGCAGCGCCAGACATTGCCGCCGGAAGTATGGCTGGCGGCGGTACAGATGGGTTTGCTGACGGCGGCCATTATGCTGGTGAATAATCTGCGTGACCGCGACAGCGACGCGCTGGCTGGCAAAACCACTCTGGCACTGTGGCTGGGGGAGCGTGCCACCCGGTTGGTGTATGCCGCGCTGATTTTATTGCCCTTTGTCTTGTTACCTACGAACATTCTGAGCTTTGCCTGGTGTGCGCTACCGGCCGCACTGTGGCTGGTGCTGCGCATCTGGCGGCGTTATGGCATAAAGCTGAACCGGCAGCTGGCTCAGACCGCGTTGTTTTGTCTGTTGTTTGCATTGCTGCGTGCGTTTGATTTTCTCGCGTTTTAAACCGCTCAGGGCGACAGATCAATATTCAGAACGATTGCAAAGGTTAGACTTTCAGCATCGTTATTATGAACACAGGCAGGAGAGTTAAATGGTTAATTTAGGTGATATCCGTCGGCAATACACTCAGGGCCGGTTAGACGAACAAACGGCAGCGGCCGACCCTATGACCCAGTTTCATGCCTGGTTTGAGCAATACCGTGGCACCAACCCACTGGAGCCAACCATTATGACGGTTGCTTCGGTTGATGCCGCAGGCCAGCCCTGGCAGCGTATTCTGCTGCTGAAGGCCTACGACGAAAATGGCTTTGTCTTCTTTACCAATTACGACAGTAATAAAGGGCTGCATTTTGCGGCTAACGCTCATGCCAGCCTGCATTTTTTCTGGATTAATCTGGAGCGTCAGGTACAGGTGCAGGGGCTGGTGGAAAAGATCAGCCGCGCCGAGGCTGAAGCCTATTTTCACTCCCGTCCACGGGAAAGCCAGCTCGGTGCCTGGGCGTCAGCGCAAAGCCGTCCTCTGGCTGACCGCGCTACGCTGGAGGCTAAGTTTGCTGATGTATCTGAGCAGTACGCCGGGCAGGACGTACCGCTGCCGGATTACTGGGGTGGCTATCGCCTGAAACCTGCGCGTATGGAATTCTGGCAGGGTGGTGAGCATCGTCTGCATGACCGGCTGGAATATTCTATGGCAGCCGGTGAATGGAAAAAACAGCGCCTGAATCCTTAAGATAAAAATGCTTGAAAGTAAAAAAGCCCGGAATTTCCGGGCTTTTTTACGTTCAGGCTTTAAATACCACGAAAAAATCAGATCTTCGCCATTAACGCTTCGGCCTGAGGAATATAACTGCCACCAAACAGCAAAGCATGATTTAACAGATGATAGAGCTGATACACCGGGCGGCGTTTTTCATAGTTGGCAGATAACGGATTGATACTTTCATAACCGTCGTAGAATTTTTTCGGGAAGCGGCCGAATAACTCGGTCATCGCCAGATCGGTTTCGGCATCGCCGTAATAGCTTGCCGGATCAAACAATACCGGGTAAGACAATTGTTTATCCGGATTAAAGCCAATATTACCCGACCATAAATCGCCGTGCAGTAACGAAGCATCAGGCTGGTGGCAGGCCAGTATCTCACTGGCACGCTGTAAGGCTTTCTGACTGTGCGCCAGGCGGATACCGCGTTCAAGCAGTTGCGCGAGTAAGGGCTGCAGACGCTGGCCGATAAAAAATTCACGCCAGCTTTCCTGCCAGCGGTTGTCCTGAGCGGTTTCGCCACACCAGGTCATACGCTCGAAACCATAGCCTTTATCTGTGGTGTGGTGGTGCATCTGCGCCAGTTGCTGCCCGGCACTGAACCAGTCACCGTGTACTGCCAGAGGTATATGCTGCAGGATAAGATATGCCATCGGCTGGATATCTGGCTGTTTAACTGAGCCGAGTGCCAGTGGTGCGCAGGCTGCGATGGTTTGCGTGGCCATCATCCGCAGCAGGCATTCCTGTTCAGCAGCAAAGCGCGGCAGATAAGCCAGCTCCTGGCATTTAATAAAAAATGCGCCGGCGGCCGTCTGCACACTGAACTGCAGCTGATTTTTATGTTGATGGCGGCTGAAGCCGCGCAGATCGGCTGCGGAAGGAAACAGCAGCCTGTTATTTACCGCATCGGCCAGAACATCGCGGAGTAATGGCTGAGCTGTATGGTCGTCATGGTAACCGGGTGCACGCTCATCAAGGGCAAAAGCATGGTTCATAGCACAACACTCTGACGGTTAAACAGTTGTACAGTGTATGGCGGTAAAGACAGAAATAATGCTTAGCAGTTAACACTTTCATACCCTGGGCTGAGCATTTTATGGGGCTTTTACCAAGAGATTACGTTCCGGTTACGGAGTGTTAACAGAATATTGATCGCCACTTCTTTCGCACGTTTACGGTTATAAAAAGAAGTAACAGAAAAGCATCGTAAGAAATGCACCGCTACAGCGACAACAGGCAGAGAGTTTTAACCCGTGGCGTGCACAGACCCTATAAAGGAACAGTAATGAATCAGCCAGCATCTTCCCAACCGCAAAACAATAACAGTGACGGTAATAAAAATATCCCGGCCGGAGAACCTCCGGTATCGGGCAGATTGCAGCCAGGGCAAAAGATACCCACCTTTGAATTACCGGCGCTGGATGGCACTGTGTTCAGCAGCACGCAGTTGCTGGGAAAACCTGCCTTGCTGGTGTTCTTCCGCTTTGCTGCTTGTCCATTCTGCAATTTACGCTTACATCGCCTGTTGCAGTTGAAAGCGCAACTGCCAGAGGATTTTCAGGTGGTGGCCGTGTTTGATTCCTCGCTGGATGATCTGCGGACCTATTCAGAACGCCATGATTCAGCCTATCCGATTCTGGCGGATGCCAAAGCCCGCGTTCACCGTCGTTTTGGTGTGCAATATTCCTGGCTGGGAGTGGTTAAAGGAATGCTGTTGCGCTTGCCGACCGTGCTGTATTCCATGCTGGTAAAAGGCTACTGGCCGAGCGCTTTCAGTGGAGCATTACACACCATGCCGATGAACTTCTTTATAGATGCCAATGGTGTGGTGCAGCGGGCGTATTATGGCCGCGACGAGGGGGATCATCCGCCGCTGGATGATGTCTTGGCTTTTGCCCATCAGCAGACTGAGGTGTTACAGAGCCCCGATTAATTCATTGGAGCGAACACAGTGGTCGTCTGAAATGGTTTATTAATAACCATCGGTTACTTAATATAGGGCGATCAAAATGCCCCGGGTGGGCCGGAGGAACACATGAAATACCCCATTCTGGCAGCCGGAGCGGTAACGGTTCTGATTTTACTGGTGGTGATCCCTGTGTTGCTGAGCAGCTGTGCCAGTAACCGTACGCAGAGCAGCATTCAGAGCGAACGGCTGCAACAATCACCACAATACCTGCCTGCAGAAAAGCAGTTTGTGAATCCGGTGCCGCGCCCATCGCAGGGGCTGAAAGAGGTGGCGGGTATTATCTGGGAAATGGCGACTGGCAAACATCCGCGCTCGGTGCCATCGCAGGCTATTCCTGTGCGCTCATTCAATGCCGAAGAGCTGCAACAGCTGCCTGCCGGAGAACATCGCGTATACCGCATCGGCCACTCAACCCTGCTGCTGGCACTTAATGGCGAACTCTGGCTGCTGGACCCGGTATTCTCCGAACGTGCCTCTCCGGTGCAGTGGGCAGGGCCCAAACGCTTTCATCAACCGCCTATTGGGCTGGACGAATTACCCGCACTGACCGGCATTATAATTTCCCATAACCATTACGATCATCTGGATGAAGCCAGCATTCGTGCACTGGCCGACCGGGCAGAAGGCTTTTATGTACCGCTTGGGCTTGGCCAGTATCTGCGTGACTGGGGCGTAAGCGAAGAGCGTATTCATGAACACGACTGGTGGCAGGAAACCCGGGTTGGCGACACCTTATTAGCCGCGACTCCGGCGCAGCATTTTTCCGGCCGTGGCGTGCTGGACGGTGATGAAACCCTGTGGGCGTCCTGGGTGATTATCCGCGACGATAAACGCTATTTTTTCAGTGGCGACGGCGGCTATTTTGACGGCTTCAAAAGCATCGGCGAACGCTACGGCCCGTTTGATTTAACCATGATCGAAAACGGCGCCTACAACCCGCGCTGGGCACATGTGCATATGATGCCGGAACAAAGTGTACAGGCGCATATCGATTTACGTGGTAAACAGATGCTGCCCATCCATAACAGCACCTTCGACCTTTCTATTCATGCCTGGTACGACCCGCTGGAACAGGTACGGCAACAGGCCGAACAACGCAATATTGCGCTGGTTACACCGACCATTGGCGAAGGTGTGATTATCGGCAGCGAACAGCGTTTCAGTTACTGGTGGCAGCCGTTAATTGAAGAAGAGATTGCAGGGCAGGGAAATAAAAATCAGGAAATGGTTGCGGAAGAGGGGGATAATAATCGTTTGGCTCAACTGCCAATGGTTCAGAAAACGCTGGGAAAAGCGACCGAGCTTTGACTGCGATACTACCCGAAATTGCAACCGGCAGGCTGTGTCTTTATGGATAGATAGTTGCCTTATATTCTCGGCATCTTTCTATCTTTATTTTCTGTGGTAACGGCAGCATCAGGGAAAAATTGATCTGCTGTCGGTTGTTTCTATTTCCTTCTCCCTCTGAAAGGCTGCGTCATATACAGAGTTGCTGTTCTCGCATATTCTTCGTTGCTCATATTTCCTTTTATCGGCAGGGAATGTGTTGGCGTAGGTAATACATCGTTAGATGAGGAAACATATCCTCCGCCAGTCAAAGCGTTTGTTCCTACCCGTTTTTTATCCCTTACAGGTGAGGTGCATCGCCCGTTTGCTAACCGGCGGTCGCTGGGCAGACTCTTGAATACATTGCTCATATGATGGCTGACCCTGGCTTGTTCTTTGGGGCTAAGGGTTTGATACATATGTTCTACCCGTGATTTAGCCTCCTCACGTTGACTCTCCCAATGATCTTTAATCTGACTGGCCTTAATCTTTTTGGCGTCAACCGCCTGAGACGCCAGGTTTCCGGGTGCCATGCTGGCTACGGTCAGTGCTCCGAAAGTAACAGACGCTACACCTGGCGTCATATCGTTGTCGCGCAGCATATCGACGGTGGTCTTTCGCAACAGGTCGTGAGCTTGTTTCTGCTTGGTGGTTTTTACATTCGACCCAGAATGCCCGGCGCTCCCGCCACCATTAACTTGCGGCACAGACAATATCGTTTGGGCCGTATCCGTTCTCGCACCGTCACCCGCTTTCAGAATTGAATCAACATTGGATTCGTAAAATTTTTCTCCTTTTAACGGGTTTGGGGCCGTGCTGGGAAAGGCACTCAGCCCATTGCCCAGCTGAGTCCGGTTCCACAGGTGATCGGTTGTATCTGTTGTGATCCCCGATTCATGATAACCAGAGCTATATCCATGGACCGTAGGGTTTGATTCAAAACGGAATGCCCCTTTAGTGATTTTTTTCTTCTTAATCGGCAACGGTTTAAAATCAAAAAAACCTCCGCGTTTTTGTTGCACCAGGGTCAGAGTGTTGTCATCCAGTGCTCTGTATGACGGTTTTCCATGATGACCAGTTTTTTGTTTTTTAATGCCTCCTGCACCCGATGTTTTGGACAATTTATGCTTTGAAGCCACGTTCTTCTGTATGACCTGCTTTTTCTTGGCTTTCTGCTGGTTGTTTTGAGGTGGCATTCCGTTATCTCTCAGAGTTCATTACTCTCGTTCTGTAGCAATCCATGTTCCAGAAAAATATGAATAAAAACTGCCGTTGGCTGCAGACGGTGGGGCGAAAAAGCCCCATTTGAGCAGAAAAGTGGGGTTTAAATATCAGCATGGTGCTTAATGTTAACCACGGCTACTGGCGCTCGGCTGGTCGTTGCCGAACATTGATTGATTATAAATAAGTCAGTATCTTCATCTGTCACAACATCTAATCGCAGCAGGCATCGCTAAGCGATGAATGCTCAAGTGATACAGGGAAGAAAGGCCGTCAGAGAGGCGGGCAGATGACTATGGATGACTTTTCACCTTCAGATCTGAAAACCATATTGCACTCCAAAAGAGCCAATATTTATTACCTGCAATATTGCCGGGTGTTGGTGAACGGTGGGCGTGTGGAGTACGTCACCGATCAGGGTAAGAAATCTCTCTACTGGAATATCCCGATTGCCAATACCACGACCATTCTGCTTGGCACCGGCACTTCAGTTACCCAGGCAGCGATGCGTGAGCTGGCCAAGGCGGGTGTACTGGTTGGGTTTTGTGGTGGTGGCGGTACTCCGCTGTTCAGCGCGAATGAAATGGATATCGAAGTCGCGTGGTTTTCCCCTCAGAGTGAATACCGGCCAACGGAGTATTTACAGGGCTGGGTGAGATTCTGGTTCGATGATGAGCTGCGTCTTCAGGCTGCCAAAACGATGCAACTGGCACGGCTTCGGCGGCTTAAAGAGGAGTGGTGCAGGCGTTCTTTACAGGATCAGGGCTTTAACGTTGATACCGTAAGGCTCAACCAGTTACTCGCTGGCAGTGAAGAAAGAATTCCGCAGCAAGCGGATACTACCGGTTTATTGACAGAAGAAGCCCGCCTGACCAAAGCGTTGTTTAAACTGGCAGTCGATACGGTCAATTACGGTGATTTTACCCGCGCCAAACGAGGTGCGGGCACAGATCCTGCCAACCGCTTTCTTGATCACGGCAATTATCTGGCGTATGGCCTGGGCGCTACTGCCACCTGGGTTTTAGGTTTACCGCATGGTTTGGCGGTATTACATGGTAAAACCCGGCGTGGCGGTCTGGTATTTGATGCCGCTGATTTAATTAAAGATGCCTGCATTCTGCCGCAGGCGTTTTTATCGGCCATGCGTGGTGACGATGAACAGGCATTCCGTCAGAACTGCATTGAAGTATTGGCGCGCAGTGAATCTCTTGATTTTATGATTGATACCTTAAAAAGCGTTGCTATCAGCACTGCGGGTAAGGGCGTGGCATGAACGTTCTTTTCGTCTCCCAGTGCAGTAAGAATGCTTTAAAAGAAAGTCGCCGTATTCTCGACCAGTTTGCCGAGCGCAGAGGAGAGCGCACCTGGCAAACCGCGATTACGATGGATGGATTGAATACCTTACGTAAACTCTTACGCAAAACGGCGCGTAAAAATACAGCGGTTGCCTGTCACTGGATTCGCGGCAAAGACCATAGTGAGCTGATGTGGATTGTCGGCGATGCCAGCCAGTTCAATGCCAAAGGTGCAACGCCAACTAATACTACGGCGCGTAATGTACTGCGCCGTGAAGACGAAAATGACTGGCATACCCTTGAAATTATTCGTGTGCTGTCGCAGTTGGCAGCGCTGCTGCACGATCTGGGGAAGGCCAGTGTGGCGTTTCAGGAGCGCTTAAAAGGATTGCGTACAGAGAAAAATCTGTATCGCCATGAATGGGTGTCACTGCGTTTATTTCAGGCATTCGTCGGCACCGATACTGACGAACAATGGCTGCAGCGGCTGGCCGATGAAGCCGCCGATGATCATGCACTCTGGACTTCCGCTGGCCGCTACTGGCGCGATGGTCTGGATGCCGGGGAAAAGAATCGTCACCCTTTCCGCAGCCTGAATGCTCAGGCACCATTGGCTGCGGCTCTTGGCTGGCTGGTCGTTACTCACCATCGCCTACCGCTTAAACCGGCCAGAGATAGCACTGGTAAACAACAGTGGTTCGGTGCCCGGGATGAGCGTCCGGCCCTGCATGAACTTCCGGAACTGTTATCGAAGGTTGCTCACGACTGGAACGAACAGGCACAGGATGCAGAGCATAAGCATAAAGAAGCCTACTGGGCTATCGAGGGCGGAACCGATGCTTTACCCGCTGTTTCACCCATCTGGCGCAAGCAGGCAGCTAAACTGGCGAAGCGCTTTTTATCGCTGCAGCAAACTCACAGCGAAGACTCGCTGGATAATCCTTATGTAATGCATCTGGCGCGGCTTTGCCTGATGTTGGGAGATCATCATTATTCCAGCCTGGGTTTAACTGCAGCCGATAAACCTGTTGCCGGGCGAGCACCTTTTTTACAGGCTGATCAAACACTGGCTGCGAATACCACGTATAAAAAAAATGGTCAGCGGGTGGTAAATCAATCCTTGCTTGAGCATTTATTAGGGGTTGCACAGGGGGCCGCATCCATCGCCCATGCATTACCCGGTTTTGAACGTTATTTGCCACGTTTGGCCAATCATCGGGGCTTAAGAAAACGCAGCGGTAACCCACGTTTTTCCTGGCAGGATAAAGCCTTTGATGCTGCCACGGCTATCCGCGAAAGCGCCCGGCAGCAAGGTGCTTTTATTATCAATATGGCGTCAACCGGTTGCGGTAAAACATTAGCCAATGCCCGCATTCTTTATGCCCTTGCTGACCCGCAGCAAGGTATGCGCGCAACCTATGCGCTTGGCCTGCGGACACTCACCTTGCAGACCGGGCGCAGCTACCGCAATGATTTGCATCTGGATGATGATGAGTTGGCTATTCAGGTTGGCGGCTCGGCCAGTCGGGCATTATTTAATTATTACGAACAGCAGGCGGAGCAGAGTGGTTCGGCTTCGGTGCAGGAATTACTCGAAGAAGACAGCCATGTACTGTACGAAGGTAATACCAGCGATCATCCATTATTGGAAAAAGCCTTAGCCAATGCCGACATCCGCAAACTGCTGTCGGCCCCCATGCTGGTTTGTACCGTTGATCATCTGGTGCCGGCTACTGAGTCGCAGCGGGCAGGGCGGCAAATTGCTCCGATGCTGCGCCTGATGAGCAGCGACCTGATTCTGGATGAATTAGACGATTATGATCTGAACGATCTGCCCGCATTAACCCGGCTGGTGTATTGGGCCGGATTGCTGGGCAGCCGCGTTATTTTATCCTCGGCAACATTGCCGCCGGCGTTAGTCGCGGGCATGTATATGGCGTACCGTGAAGGTCGTCAGCATTATCTGCATAACCGTGGCGTTAATGGCGCTGTTGCCGGAGCTGTGGCGGATATTCCTTGTCTGTGGGTTGATGAATTTGGCGTGCAGGTTGAACAGGCTGCAGATGCCGTCGTATTTGAACAACATCACCAGCACTTCATCCGTAAACGCGTCAGTCAGCTGGCCAAAGATATCCCTTGTCGTCTGGCTGATATTACTCCCATGAATATCACCGCCCGACAGCCTGATGCGGTGTACTCCGAACTGGCCGGAATTATTCGTGACGGCTGCATCCGTTTGCACAAAAACCATGCTGAAACCGACCCTGTCAGCGCGAAGCAGGTGAGTTTTGGTATTGTGCGGATGGCCAATATTGAAGCGCTTATTCAGGTAGCCAGAGCGCTTTATGCTCTGGGAGTAAACGATGATGTGCATATTCATCTTTGTGTTTATCACTCCCGATTTCCACTGGTGCAACGCTCGGCCATCGAAAACCTGTTGGATACCGCATTTAACCGCCGCGACCCTCAGGGACAGGCCGTGTATCAGCAACCGTTTATCCGTACTGCTCTGGATAATACCGCTGCGCAACAGCAGTTATTTGTGGTGTTGGCATCGCCTGTGTGTGAAGTCGGGCGGGACTGGGACGCCGACTGGGCCATTGCCGAACCATCCTCCATGCGCTCGTTAATTCAGTTGGCCGGACGGGTGCAGCGGCACCGCCGTAAAGCACCGCAACAAGCCAATATGTTGCTGCTGGACGCGCCGGTTAAACACTTCACAGGTTTTCATGGTGATGCAGCGGTTTACCAGCGACCGGGTTTTGAAAAAGGCGATGCCGGTAGTCGGTTCCGTCTGAATAGCCATTGGCTGCACGACCTGCTGAGCACGGATGAGTACCGGCACTTAAACGCCGTGCCACGCATTTTTCCACGCAAGGTAGAAGAGCAGCAACCGCAAAACAGCCTGATCGACCTGGAGCAGGCACGTATGACGGCCACTATGTACCCGCGGCCACAACCGGCTAACGTTTCGCGGCGTAATACTCAGGTTCAGTGGCTGGAGCAAGATGAGGCGGCTCCGGGCTGGACGCATTCGCGCAACCTGCTGACCGGCGTATTAGCGCAATATCAGCCATTCCGTGATTCCGCCGGCAGCAAAACCCACACGTTAGTTTTCCGCCCCGATGAGGACGAAGAACAATTGCTGCTGCATCGTGTTGAAGAAAACCGGTCGGCGCGGGGGAGCAACCTGTACATAGCGGTAGACAGCAGTCAGCGTCACAAGCTGTTGTTAGAACCGGCCCCCGGCATCAGCGCCTGGGCTGATTTCGATTTAATGACCTTAGTGCGTGAACAGGCCGAAGCGCTGGATATATCGCTTGAGTGTTGTGCAGAAAAAATGACAACGGTCGAAGTGTTGGAAAGTGATCCGGGGTGGTACTGGCACTCTTGGTTAGGATTTTGGAAAAAGAGATAAGCAGTAAACAGTGACATTATTCAGCAGGAAATCGGAGAGATAAAAGGACATACAATATGGAAATATCGACGGACAGAGTACAGGCCTTTCGCCAGGCTATTACCGCGTTTATTGACGAGCGACGGAATGCCAAGCTGAAGGGCAACAATACTGATATTGAGACGGCTGCTAAATATGAATACACGACCTGGCTGGCCGATGCCGCCCGCCGTGTTAATCAGATTCAGGCGGTTACCCACGTACTCAAAGCCACCCACCCGGATGCCAGAGGCAGCAGCCTGCACCTGGCTCCCATTAATCTTCCTCAGCATCGTGAAATCGGCAGCCATCTGCTGGGTGATACTTTTGCCGAAGATATTGTCGGCAATGCCGCCGCGCTGGATGTTTTTAAATTTCTGAAAACCGAAGTGGAAGGCAAGCGGCTGTTTGACTGGATGCAGGCTGCCGATACCGATTTACAGACCGCATTATCGGCTGATGCAGAAACAGCAAAAGCATGGATGCAGGCGTTTTCGTCATTAATCCGTACAGAAAGCCAGCCTGCATCGCATGTGGCAGCCAAACAGCTGTATTGGCTGGTGGGTGAGGAGCCGGCCGATAACGGCGAATACCAGCTGCTGCAGCCGCTGTTTTCCAGTTCACTGGCTCATCGTGTACACAGCGATATTCAGGATGCCCGCTTCGGTGAAGCAAACAAACTGGCCCGCCAGGCGTATCGGGATAAATCCGGATATGACGCCGAATACCGTGATTATCGCGGGTTGGTTGTGCGCAAGCTGGGTGGTACAAAGCCGCAGAATATTTCGCAGCTGAACAGCGAACGGGGCGGGGTTAATTACCTGTTGGCGTCTTTACCGCCACACTGGAATGCCTCAGACCGGATTAAGGTACTTAAAGTCGATTCTGTCTTTAATTCTTTTTATTTCTTTGACGAAGTAGCAGATTTGCTGACAGCGCTGAGCAGTCTGTTGCTGTCTGATCCGGACACCGTTAAAGCAACCCGTGAAAAGTGTGAAGCACTGGCACAGGCTCTTGGCCAGCAATTGGCGTTATTCGGAGAGAGCATCCGCTTTGCTCAGGAGCCGGGCTGGAGCCAGCACCCGGATTGCCGTTTACCGCAGTGTCAGCGTTTGTGGCTCGATCCTGAACGTATTGAATTACCGCCACGCGAAGAGCATCAGGCAGAAGACGAACAATTTAATGCCGCTTACCAGTGGGGCGACTGGCCGGATGAAATAGCCGGTTATTTTGCCAGCTGGTTAAACGCGCAATTGCATAAAGCCGGATTAACAACCGTTGGCGATACGGAATACACATACTGGGCGAAGCAGGCACTGGTTAATGCTGATGGGCCGGTGTCACTGCAGCGTCGTGCGCCAGGAGGTGCGAAATGAGTTTGCCGGTTAATTCCCATGTATTGGTCATCCCCCGTCTGCGGGTACAAAACGCTAATGCAGTTTCCAGCCCGTTAACTCATGGTTTTCCATCGATGACGGCCTTTCTGGGCCTGATGTGGGCGCTGGAGCGTCAACTGAAACAAGCCGGGCTGGAGCTCCCCCTGAATGCCATCGGAGTGGTTTGTCATGATCATCAGGAACAGGTAACCGACGGTGGTTTTGTTAAATCTTTTTGTTTGACCCGCAATCCTGCCGCTACAAGAGAGCACCGCAAGCTTATAAAAGAGGATGGTAGTATTTCTGTTCCAGCTATTGTCGAAGAGGGCCGGATTCATCTGGACATCAGTCTGGTGTTTGGCGTGAATATCGGCACCGGTGAATGGCAGGATGAATACCCGGCTCAGGTAGCGGAGGTTCTGAATACGATGCGCATTGCCGGAGGCACTATTCACCCACCGGCCAAACCCTGGCTGCAGCGTTATCAGCCGTTTGCTGTTTCCTGTGGCGAGTCCGCAAAGCTGGCCTCTTTAACACGTAAATTACTCCCTGGTTTTACGCTGGTAGCCCGTGACGATCTGCTTGACCAGCGTTTGGCCGAACTTAAACGTACGCAATCGCAAGCTACCCGGTTGGATGCCTGGTTATCGTTAGCGCGCATTAACTGGCACTACCAACCGGTTAAAGAGAGCGCTGAAGAAACAGCAGGCAATGCAGCAGAAAACGCAGCAGGAAAAACAAAGGGCGAATGGAAAAACGACCGCACCGGGCAAGGTTGGCTGGTGCCAATTCCGGTTGGTTATGGTGCTCTCAGCGAGGTATATCCGGCAGGAACGGTAGCCAATACCCGTGATCCGCATACGCCATTTCGTTTTGTTGAAAGCCTTTATTCCATCGGACAATGGATTGCACCTCACCGGCTGACGTCGGTCGAACAGTTGCTCTGGTACGCCGACAGCCAATCCGAAAACGGTTTATACCGTTGCCGTAATAATTTCATTAAAACCTATAACGATTAAGTGACGAAACAAGGAAAACTATCATGGCTAATGAACTGAAAACCGCTTCTGTACTGGCATTTGAACGCAAACTGGATGTGTCGGATGCGTTGTTATTTTCCGGCAAATGGGATAACCGTTCCGACAGTGACTGGCTGCCCGTTGCTATCCGTGAAAAATCGGTACGGGGTACGATTTCTAATCGCTTAAAAACGAAAGATCAGGATCCGGCCAAGCTGGATGCTGCTATTGAAAATCCTAACCTGCAAACCGTCGATGTAGCCGCATTACCGGCCGATGCCGATACCCTCAAAGTGCAGTTCACACTGCGCGTACTCAGTGGCGTGGGCGAACCGTCTGCCTGTAATGAATCGGCCTACCGCGAAAAATTATTGGCCACCGTTGCCGGTTATATTCAGAGCGCGGGCCTGGGTGAACTGGCCCAGCGTTACGCAGCCAACCTGGCCAACGGTCGCTTTTTATGGCGTAACCGCATTGGTGCAGAACAGGTTGAAGTAACCGTTGCCCGCCTGCAGGGTGGCCGTGCCGTGTCTGAGTGGAGCTTTGCTGCATTAACGCATTCTATGATGGCGCTGAAAGCTCCGGCCGAAGAAACCGACAAATTGTCAGAACTCGCAACACTAATGGAAGCCGGGTTAGCGGGTAAAGAGCATGTGTTACTGCAAATTACCGCTTTTGTACGACTTGGCGAAGGTCAGGAAGTGTTTCCATCGCAGGAATTAATTCTGGATAAAGGCAGCAGTAAAAAAAGCAAAACGCTTTATCACGTTGCCAATGTTGCAGCCATTCACTCACAAAAAATTGGCAACGCACTGCGTACCATCGACACCTGGTATCCCGATGCGGCAGAAAACGGCCCGATTGCCGTAGAGCCCTATGGTTCTGTTACTACTCAGGGTAAGGCTTATCGCCAGCCAAAAGAAAAAATGGACTTTTATAACCTGCTGGATGGTTGGGTACTGAAAGACAAAGTACCGGAGCAGGAGCAGCAACATTTCGTAATCGCGACATTAATCCGTGGCGGTGTATTTGGTGATGCAGGGTGAGGCTATGACAACACATTACCTTGAGGTAAGCGTGCGGCCAGATCCGGAGACTAGTAACGCTCAGTTACTGGGAATGCTGTACGGGCGCCTGCACCTGGCTTTAGTGCAACAAAAACGCAGCGATATTGGAGTGAGTTTTCCGCAATACAGCCGGAATCCGCGCAGCATTGGCAATGTATTACGGCTGCACAGCAGCGAAAGCAGCCTGCATAGCCTGATGCAGGACGACTGGCTGAAAGGGATGCGCGACCATGTACGCATGACCGCGATTCTCCCGGCACCAGACGATGCTGCTTACTGTGTATTCCGGCGTAAACAATTCAAAACCAGCGCCGAACGACTGCGCCGGCGGCGTATGAAGCGCAAAGGAGAAACGTCGGATCAGGCGGCCGAGGCCATTCCTGCCACCATAGAGCGTAAGCCCGATTTACCCTATGTGCATTTACGCAGCCACAGCACTGCTCAGCCGTTCTGTCTGTTTATTGCACGCGGGCCGCGACAGGAAAAACCCGGGCAGGGGGATTTTAACCGTTACGGGTTAAGCCAGCATGCAACGGTGCCGTGGTTCTGACCCTTTTTCTTTGGGTTTTTAATTAGCTTTAAAAATCAAAGGGTTAGCCCGTATTGCCCAAAAAAGGGGATGCGGGCTTTTTCTGTAAAGTTCTTTAACAATCAGGGTGTTAGAAAGAATAAGCTCTTGTTCGCTGCCGCATAGGCAGCTCAGAAAAGTGAGCGCAGTTGCTGGATGTTGGCGGTAAGGTTCGCTGCCGCATAGGCAGCTCAGAAAAGTCAAAATGCGAGCAGGTAAAGGAAAATCAGGTTCGCTGCCGCATAGGCAGCTCAGAAATCAGAAAGGTGATGCTGTAAATATTCCTCTTGGTTCGCTGCCGCATAGGCAGCTCAGAAATAGCGCTTAGCGGAAGGGGCGTAAAAGACGATGTTCGCTGCCGCATAGGCAGCTCAGAAACTTGAGCAACGCGGAATCATCCGCCGCCAGGGGTTCGCTGCCGCATAGGCAGCTCAGAAAGTAACGGCTGGTGATTATGGCCCGGTTGATTGGTTCGCTGCCGCATAGGCAGCTCAGAAATTGGTACTACTGCACCCATCTTTGCTGATACTGTTCGCTGCCGCATAGGCAGCTCAGAAAGAAAACGGATACCGCGCACGCGCCGGCCGCCTGTTCGCTGCCGCATAGGCAGCTCAGAAATTACAGGAGCGACTGTTGCGCCTCAGAATTGATGTTCGCTGCCGCATAGGCAGCTCAGAAAACCCAGACGATCTAAAATGCCCATTAAAACCAGTTCGCTGCCGCATAGGCAGCTCAGAAAACGGCGATATTGTTATTGCTGCGGTTGATGGCGTTCGCTGCCGCACAGGCAGCTCAGAAATGTAGGTTCAGGTCAATATTTGTAGCAACCGGGTTCGCTGCCGCACAGGCAGCTCAGAAGCTTTTAAATTACGTGTTACAGGCACGTAATGGGTTCGCTGCCGCACAGGCAGTTAAAAGCGAAGGAGTAGAACAGATACGAAAAAGCCCGTGAGTATTTGCATACTTCGCGGGCTTTAGAATTCGTGGTAGCTATGACTGGACTTGAACCAGTGACCCCAGCATTATGAAGCCGGTGACAGATCTGTTATTATGCTGGCGTAATTGGTTAAAGGGATCTGTCCATGCTTCGCAAGTCATTGATTTTTATTACATTATTCCTCTCTTTAGCCTGGTGTTTTACCGTTCAAGCTGCCGGGGGAGAAATTGAGTTTAAAAACCATTCCGGTCACCTGCTTACTTGCAAAAGGCATATGTATGGGAAGTACATTTCCTTTTTTATGCTGCAGCCAGGTGAGTCAAAGATTTATTCTGATCTTGAATTAAAGAAGCACATCAGGTGCTTTTATGAGATTGACCCTAATCGTAATAGTACGACGGTCATTACTTATTTTTATTTGAATGCTTACGGCACTTACGATTTTTACATGACCAATATTAAGTGTGATAAGTGCCGTACGGGTTGGCGCTGGTCGACTCTTGTTGTTCCTCCCTCCGGTCATCCTATCTATAACCGTCTTAAGTGAACTGAGCTGCTACCACTTCCACCTGTCAGCAGCTCTTTTTGCTATTAGCCAGCCTTCGGGGTTGGCTTTAAGGTTCTTTGTGCCTTCTTGGTCATAGGACTAATCTGTCCTGCCTCCGGTATTTCTTCACCTGTAGTGAGCCAGTATGCGTATTCCTTGAATACCCTTCCCAGTGCCACTAATTCCTCAGCTCTCATTTCTGCCGCTTTGTATTTCACGTTAGACCAGCGTTTGGCTGGTATTCCTGAAACGCTTTCTAGCCATGGCAGTTTCACGTCCTCTGTATCTATCAATAAGAGGAATCTATCTACCGCTTTTTCCATATAAATAAATACAATGACCTAAATACTAGGTTTAAGTTGCTAGTATTTAGGAAATCTCCTATAGTTCATTTGTCAGGGTGTTGCAGCACCCACCTTTAATACTCGTAATCGCTCAACCTACTGGAAAGCGCTGATTTAATAAAGCGTCCGTGGCTGGGTAAGGGGGAATCAGAATGGCTCAGCCCGTCTCAATCGAATTTCATCGTCGTCAAACCGCATACTGGAATGCTGAGGCTGTATTGGCTGTTTCTCAGTATCGGGCTGGTCTTGTTCCTCAAGGCTACGCCATATCTCAATCTGTTCCCGTTACCAACTGTCTGCTTAATCGTGAGCCTTTCTCTCATCGTTTCACCGGGCAGAAGGTATATAGCCATGAATAAGCCTGTTTCTCCTATCCCGCTTCAAGCTGAACTGATTCCCGTGGATGAGTCCGCGCTGCTGGCAGAATTCCGCGCTACGTTCCACAACGAACAAGCGCACATGCCGGAAGTTAGCCTGCGTTACCTGCTGTGGCTGATTCTTTCTGAGCAGCCTTATGGCGACGTTAAACGCTTCGCTAACCAAGTCCGCATTGATCTGAATGAACAGCGCCTTGCGTCTGCAATCCGTGCCGGAATATTTCCGCAACAGTACACATGCTTCACTGGTCAACCGCTTGTTTGTCCGGAATTGAGAACATAAAAGGTTCGTTTAAATACTGTGATTAGTAGTAGGGGCGGGTCGAAGATCCCGCAAGAGGTAGGCGAAGCCGTAGGACGTGAGTCCTGATCCTGTGGGTCAAACCGCTTGCGTGTTTGTCCACAGGACTGAAAGCAAAGAAAACCAATGTTGCGAGTCAAGTCCCCGCTCGTGACTGAAAAATGTAGGGGATAATTGAGGAAATAACTATGCAATTTCAAATGCCAGTGACCCTGATCGGCGGTATGTCTTTCCAACCGGATAACGGCAACCGTATCAATCAACTGTATGTAATTAATGCTGACCCAAGTAATACGATGTACCGGGGTTATGTGCCAGCCAAAATGAGCTGTGACCAAGCGATCATTGATAGCTTGTCGAATAATCCGGCTGATTATCCTATGAATGTCACACTGACTGTTCTGAATAAAACTCAGGGCGGTAAAACCGTACAACACGCGCTCTCTATTGTGCGCGAACCGGCTAAGAAAGCCGGGTAATTAATGACTCATGGATGCGATCAGCTTCTATGAAATGTTTTTCTACTTCTCGTTATTCGTTGCGGCGGTGATGGGATTTAGTAAAGGGGGCCAGCGGTGACAGAAGCTGAAGTTACTTCATATTTCTCATATCTGTTTGGCTCTTACGTTATGGGTTGGGGTGCTGGGTACCTGATCCATGTTTTTAAAACTCTCTCGGAGAAAATCTAATGAAAAATGAAGTAATTGCTCGTCGTAGCCTTTTGGCTGCTGCTGTCGGTGCTGGTTCTGTCTTCGCTGGCTCTGTTCATGCTGCTCTGCCTGAAGCGGCTACAACTGCACTGGCGTCTGTCGGTACCGGTATTTCCGACACTGAGGCTGCTGTTTGGCCGTATATCGGTGCTGCTCTTGTGGCCGGTATCGTTATCAAACTGGTTAAGCGTTTCGCTGCCAAGATTTAAAGCTTTACCTCTCCACTCTGGCCGGTTCGCCGGCCTTTTTTACGGATTCTTATAGTGAGCCTCTGAAATGAAATACCTGTTTTTATTGCTCGCTTTATTCTCTGCTGATGCTTTTTCTGGTTTTGCGGAAGAGTGTCCTTATGGTCACAGGAATCCAATATCAGAAGGTACATATGGGGATCTTGCTGGCTGTGAAAATCGTGCTGATCTTTTAAAGTCAATTACTTATGGTGCTGGTAAAGTTTTCGACTGTCAGGAAAATTTTAATGGTAATGCTAATTTATTTTATGTATGGCAGGGCGATTGTGCATCTACTCCTTCTGATGATTCCGCTGAAAATGGATGTTATGGGGATCAATTGAATAATCCTGCCGGTACTTGTACCGGTGAGGAGCCACAACAATGTACATCTTCTACGGGTGAGGTTTATCTCCTTGAGCAGGGAAAAAGCTGTTCTGATTATTGTCCGGGTCCTGGTTCTGGCGCTGGCGGTAATGGTCGCGGTTCTATTCATAAATGTAACGGTCCGTATGGTGACGGTAACGGCCAGCCTTTAACTGATGCTAACGATCCTGATCCTGTTACTTGTCCTGCTCCTTCTACTTATGATCCCGTTTCTGATTCCTGTGTTGATCCAGCAGATCCGGGCACAGATCCGGGCACAGATCCGGGTACAGATCCCGGTACAGATCCCGGTACTGATCCCGGCACAGATCCCGGTACAGATCCCGGTACAGATCCGGGTACTGGTGGCGAAGACGATTTAAGTCAGCGTTTACAGGATGAACAAGAGTGCGGCATTGGTCAGAAAAAACAGAACGGCTCTTGTCGTCCTATTCCTGATAATTGCGGTTATATCAATGGTACTTATGCCTGTGCTCAGCCTGAGCCGCCTTCTGGCTGTGGAACCATTGCCGGGCCTGATGGCGTCCCTATTTCAGGGTGTTTTGAGGAAAAACCCGGTTGTGGTTACTTCGGCGATACTTACGGCTGCTTCGATGCTGACGATTCTACAAATTGTCAGGGCGGTATGCTTATCAATGGTATTTGTAATAAAGATGGGCAGCAGCCTATTTCTTGTCCTGTCGGCTTCAAGTATTCAGAGGGCAATGGCTGCGTAAATGCTGTTACCTCTTGTCCTATTGGTACTTCAAAAAGCTCTCTTAGTAATACCTGTGAGCCTGATGACTGTCTTCCCGGTAAATATTCTATTGGTGGCGTTTGCTTAGATATTCCCCCGACTCCTGAGAATCCGAATCCTGGCACTGATCCGGGAACTGATCCCGGTACTAACCCTGGTACTGATCCAACTAATCCTGATCCTGATAAAGTCGATTTGTCATCTGTTAACTCTCGCTTAGATAAAATGATCTCTGCTCAGAAAACAGCTGATTCAAATAATGTTAATGCACTGAATCGCGTTGGTTCTAAGATTGATACTTTGAATACTACTTCTACCGGTATTCTTGCTGAGGGTAAAAAAACCAATTCAGAGCTCAAGGATTTGAATAAAACAGCCTCTGATATTCTGTCGGAAATAAAAAATAAGAATGATTCATTCGATGATCTTTTGTCTGAAACAGATGAAACCTCAGCTGATTTTATTGATAACGAAAAGGCTGATTCTGATTTAGAGGGCTATGACGCTGCTGTTCAAGATTCGTTGAATCAGGACTCCCCCATGCAGGAGCCGTCTGCCGTTGCTGAGTCTGTAAAACAGGTTCTCCCTTCTTACCATGCTTGCCAGCAATTCATTATTCAATTTAGCTCTTTCCCTATGGCTGTTCCTTGTGACCGTTTTGAAGAGTGGAAGCAGATCCTCGCTTGGGTTCTTTATATGTGGACTGTCTTTTATCTCTTCGATCTCGTTCTACGTCCTGTTGATAGTAAGGTCTGATTATGCCGTTACCTGTTATTGCTGGTTTGCCTTGGCTTGCTGCTGTTATTGGTGCTGCGTTTGGTGCCATATTTTCGTGGCTGGTCAAGTTTTTTACAAAAAGAGTCGCGGTAACGCTCGCTATTGTTGCTCTGGTTGTTTCTGCAACGGCTGCTTTCGTTGCACTTATAACCGGCCTTGTATCTTCTCTTGAGTATGTCCTTCCGCCTTGGTTTTCTCTTGCCGTTCAGATGGTCGTTCCTGAGAACACTACTACTTGTTTTTCTGTGATTATTACTGCTCGTCTTGCCCGTTGGGCGTATGAGTGGAACGTTCGAATCATTCAGTACAAGTTGTTCTGATATGGCTTTCTATTTCGTAACCGGAAAATTAGGGAACGGAAAAACACTGGTTTCTGTTTCCCGTATCAAAGCAAAGCTTCTGGCTGGCTGTCCGGTCGCCACTAATATCGATCTGAACATACAGGCCATGTTTGGGAAAATGGCTAATGATATTCGCCTGATCCGCGTTCCTGATAAACCAACTGTTTCTGATCTGAATGTGATCGGCCGTGGTAACGATAGCTATGACGAAAGCAAAAATGGCTTGCTCGTTCTGGATGAGTGCGGAACATGGTTTAACGCCAGGAATTGGCAGGATAAAAGCAGGGCTGATGTAAATAACTGGTTTCTGCATGCCCGGAAACTAGGCTGGGACGTAATCCTGATTGTTCAGGATATATCTATTGTTGATAACCAAGCTCGTGAGGCTCTTAGCGAATTCACCGCATTCTGTAAGCGTCTGGATAATCTCCGGGTTCCTCTGATCGGCGGGCTATTTAAAGCTGTTACCGGCTACAACCTGCGATTGCCTAAGGTTCACGCTGCCCGGGTCGTTTATGGTGCTTCTCCAGCTGATCCACTTTCAGATCGTTGGGTATATCGTGGTACTGATCTGTTCAGCGCATACGACACAAAACAAATCTTTTTAACGGACTACCCACACGGGCCTCACTCCGTTTTGCCTCCGTATTACCAAAATCGCCGTACATACACAAAGCGCGGGGTCTCGTTCTATATGCGTCTTACAA
The DNA here is from genome assembly GCF_002335285.1 of Thalassolituus sp. UBA2009. NCBI lineage: Bacteria > Pseudomonadati > Pseudomonadota > Gammaproteobacteria > Oceanospirillales > Oceanospirillaceae > Thalassolituus > Thalassolituus sp. UBA2009. The sequence goes on along the minus strand of NZ_DDCJ01000122.1, from coordinate 5,989 downwards.
AAATCTATTTCAGAAAACTCAGAGCTCCTCTGATTGCATCTGCTGGTGTTGTTATGGGGCTGGCTGCTGCCTATGTAATGACCGTTTATCTCAATAATCAGTTTTATCGTGAATATCAGCAGCTAATCGAAGCAATGCAAAAGCTTGAAACATATCAGCAGGGTGAGCCTGAGCCAGCTGAGCCAGTAACGGCAGAAGAAGCCTTTGCCCTTATCGACGGTATGCGAATCGTCGGTTATGCCAATTATTCAAGCCATGTTGTTTATGACCTGGCACAGCGTCAAAAGAATAAATCTGTGACGGAGAAATCCGAAGACTCAGAGCGTCCCCGCGTTGTTACTACTGATGATCTTTCTTCTGTTTATGCAATAGAGCCCAACGGGCCCTGTCACGTCCGCCTGATCGCTGCAGGAGCGCATAAAGATGTTTATTGCCTGTGATGTATTGAATGCACTGATTAACCCTAGGCTAGCGCCGTCTGAGCGCCTGCCGGGGGTATGGGGGCGGCAGCGCCCCATGATTAACAACGGCTCCGCCGTTCCGGTCGCCTGCTGCTGGTCTGCTCCTGCGCGCAGCGCTTGGGGCAGCGCAGCGGCGGCCGTCCATTACGTGCCTGTAACACGTAATTTAAAAGGGGGACGAACTGCCCGGAATGCTGCGGAGTTTCGTCAACGTCATGTTATTGGGGGTTTTTAAATGGCACGTTTTGAAAACAAGAAAATGAAACGCTTTTTTGATCCGCTGACCGGCGCCGATACCTACGAAATGGAAAGGGGCAGTGTTGAATATGATCTGTCCGGACTCCGGTTCCTGCATACGGGCGTTGATACCATCCGCCAGTTGTATAACTGCACCCTGAAGCCTGAAGTGCTGCAGCAGATCGCAAGCCACTACGACACGAAAACCACGGACGTTATTGAAATCGCCGGTATTGAATGGAAATTATCCAGCTCCGGCAAAAAGTCCGGGTATCAATATATCCTGAAAAATTTAGACATCGGCATGGTGGTACTGCTCAAGTCCTTCTACAAAGAAGCCGACCAGCAAGGGCCACACATGAAAATCGAAGTAACGCCCCAGCTGATTGACGAACTGGGCCTTGAACAGCTCACAAACCGCCTGAGAGAGGTCGGACGTACATTCGGTGACACTCTGGAAGCCTCTGGCATGGCCGTACACCTCTGTGTCGATATGAAAGGGCTGGTACTGCCGGAAGACTTCGAAAGCATGCTGGCGACACGCTCAAAGCGGAATCTCAAGGTTAACGCGATCAGTAACGCTCACTTTGAAGTGGCAGAAGCTTCATTTGTGTATGGCCGCGGTCAGACGTACCTGTTCGGCAATTCCAGCTCTCTGCAGATGTGTCTCTATAACAAGTCAGAAGAGGCTGTAAAAAGCGACAAGCTGGACTTTTGTGAATCCCAGTGGCGTGCCACTCCGTCTCTCGACGATCCGTTCACCCCTGAGTACAAAGATGGCCGTGACGGCGGGGAAGTGGACACTGTGCACCGCTTAGAATTTCGTGTGCATCACTCGGTGTTAAAAGAGTTTGAGAACGGCAATTACAACCGCTCTGCAAAGTACAACGAAAAAGGGGAAATGATTGAGCCTGGCAAGCTGATCTGCATCCGCGAGCCTCGCGACTTAAAGCCCCATTTGCAAGCGCTCTGGGATTACTGCTTAAACAATTTCCGCCTGCATCACAGCTCAACCTATATTCATCCGATCTGGCAGAAACTTATGGAAGACGTGAGCTGGTTCAATGTGCATCCCACATTCATCTATGCCCGTGACCAAAAAAAGTCCGCAGGCGTGGCCGGTCGTCGTAATGTCGCTATGTGGCTCGGTAATCATCTGCGTTTAGCAGCCCGCAAAGGTTTCACCACAAAGCACGTAGTTCAGCACCTGCTGAGTTCTGGCTTAGAGTCTGATCTCGCTGACTACTTCGGTTTACTTTATTACGGTCACAGCTCAGAGCTGTTCCTGTGCCTGACGGATTTTGTTGATAAGCGTCTGCGCGATCATCGTCTCAATGGGGTGGCTGTCTGATCCATGATTGACCCGGCACACACGCGCTTATCCCAGCTTGTAGACCTCTGGTTTAAGGCTCACGGCAAAACCCTCAAAGATGGCAATTATCGCTATTCGCGTATGCTTGCCATTGCTGAGCGTCTGGGTAATCCGTTCCTGTGTGATTTTACTGCCGCTGATTTTTCAGATTACCGTGTTCGCCGTGTCACCGAAGTTAAGCCGGCAACCGTTAATCATGAGTTGCGCTACATGCGCGCACTGTTTAACGAAATGGATCGTCTCGGTTTTTACGAAATCGATAACCCACTGGGTAAGATCCGGCAGTTCAAAGAACAAGAAAGGGAAATGGGATTTCTGACAAAAGAACAGATCCCGATTTTACTGGATGCCTGCGCAGATTCAGAAAACAGGCACTTACTGCCCGTGGTGAAAATCTGCCTCAGTACAGGGGCCAGATTCGGTGAAGCGGAGTATTTGCTAAGAACTGGGCTGATTGCCGGTGAACAGCCATCCGTACGTTTTACAGATACAAAGAACGGCAGATCCAGAAGCGTGCCGATAACACCTGGTCTTTTCAGTGAAATAAAATTCACCTCTAACCCGCCAACACACCGGAACCTTTTCAACCCATGCCGGACCGCTTTCCGGGGTGCTGCTGAACGCTCAAAGATTCAATTCCCGGAAGGGCAGATGACCCACATTCTCCGGCATACCTTCGCAAGCCATTTCATGATGAACGGCGGCGATATTCTCACGCTGCAAAAGATACTCGGTCACTCTGATCTGAAAATGACCCTGCGCTATGCCCACCTCTCGCCAGATTATTTAAATCAGGCACTCGAATTTAACCCTCTGGCTAATCTGCTTCTGCCTCAACGGGTGGCGGTGTGCAATATCTTGGATGGTCTGAAGTTTTAGAATTCAGGATTTATGCGGGCTGTAGAGGTGTTTTTTACTGGCACCCCCAGGAAACGAAAAAAGCTAGTAGATACTTACCTACTAGCCTTTAGAATTCGTGGTAGCTATGACTGGACTTGAACCAGTGACCCCAGCATTATGAATGCTGTGCTCTAACCAGCTGAGCTACATAGCCACATTGTTACCTGAAAGAAGTGGTTAATGCTTGCTGCATTGCTCCGTTCAAGTGGCGCGTATTATGCCAGCATTCTTTTGCCTGTCAAACATTTTTTTCTGATATTTTTCAAAGAGTTACTAATCTGCAGGAAACACCGGGCAGAGGCCCTGCGCTGCTGCCGTCAGGGTTTGCTGTCGCGATTGTTGAGATGGCGCTGAATCGGGCTTTGTTTGCGTCTGAGAGCTTCTGGTATGTGTTCGGGCGGCGCGGGTCTGGGGTGGCGTCAGGTACGAGGAGGATAAGCATTCCGTGTATGCAGCTTCGGTGCATAACAGTCCGGACATAAAAAAGCCCTGCCGTTTCCGGCAGGGCTCTTTGTTAGCACTTCACTCAGGCAGGAATCAGATGATCCCTTGTTCCTGCAGGTCGGCGATCAGGGAGTCGAGGCTTTCCTGATCGGCGGCCAGACTGACATCGGCGCCATCGGCACCGCCGGCAACCAGTACCACCAGACCTGCGTCTTTCAGAATCTGGGCGTTTTCGTTGCTGGCAATGGCAGCTACGCGTCCCATTTCAAACAGACGACGGTCGAGGCCCTGTACTATCTGTTCAGCATTCACTGCGTTAACGGCAACGATGGCTGGCTTCTGGTTGAAGCGACGGGCTTTCTCAGCCGCGGTTACCGGCGTGTTGTCGTCCGATGCGCTGGCGGCGCCCACGATCATACCGGCACCAATGGTAACGTTGCTCAGGCGGTCGATGATGATAAAGGCGCCGGCGCCCGGAATTTTGCTGTAGCAGTCAAAGGGTACGGCTTTATCCAGCGATACTTCCACCAGGGCGATTTCGTTCAGGTTAACCTGATCGGCCAGGCTCTGTTCCAGCGTGTTTACGTCCACCAGGTGGTGAATTTTGCTCACAGTACCGGCGGTTGAGCTGGAGGCGAACTTCAGGTCGTACGGCTTGCCCGGAATCAACGGGTTCTCGGTCATCCATACGATGTCGGCGTTCAGCTTTTTACCCACGGTTGGCTGGTCGTTGAGCTTAACGATAACGTCGCCACGGCTGATGTCGATTTCGTCTTCCAGGGTCAGGGTAACGGCCTGACCGGCGAAGGCTTCTTCGAGGTTGCCGTCGTAGGTCACGATGCTTTCAACCTTGCTGGTTTTCTGCGATGGCAGTGCCATGATGGTGTCGCCTGGCTTAACAATACCGGAGGCTATGGTGCCGCAGAAACCACGGAAGTCGAGGTTCGGACGGTTAACGTACTGTACCGGCAGGCGGAAGTTTTCCAGGTTTTTGTCCTTGGCAATTTCCACGCTTTCCAGAATTTCCATCAGCGTCTGGCCGGTGTACCAGTCAGCACGCGCGCTGCGTTCTACCACGTTGTCGCCGTCGAGGGCGGACATCGGCACAAAGTGAATATCGCTCAGTTCCAGATTCAGGTTTTTGGCGAAGGCGAGGTAGTCTTCGCGGATCTGGTTAAAGCGTTCTTCGCTGAAGTCGAGCAGATCCATTTTGTTGACCGCAACCACCACGTGCTTGATGCCCAGCAGGGAGGCAATAAAGCTGTGACGTTTGGTCTGGGTCTGCACACCGTAGCGGGCGTCGATCAGAATAATCGCCAGATCACAGGTGGATGCACCGGTGGCCATGTTGCGGGTGTACTGCTCGTGTCCCGGAGTGTCGGCGATGATGAACTTGCGCTTGGCGGTACTGAAGTAGCGGTAGGCTACGTCAATGGTGATGCCTTGCTCACGTTCAGCCTGCAGACCGTCAACCAGCAGGGCGAGGTCGATTTTCTCGCCGGTGGTGCCGGATTTGGCGCTGTCTTTTTCGATGGCGGCCAGCTGATCTTCGTAGATCATTTTTGAGTCGTGCAGCAGACGGCCGATCAGGGTGGATTTGCCATCGTCAACGTTGCCGCAGGTTAAAAAGCGCAGCAGTTCTTTGTTTTCGTGCTGCTTCAGGTACTCAAGAATATCGGCAGCGATCAGATCGGATTGGTGTGACATATCAGAAGTACCCCTCTTGTTTCTTCTTCTCCATCGAACCGGATGAATCGTGGTCAATGGCACGGCCCTGACGCTCAGATGTCGTGGTCAGCAGCATTTCCTGAATAATTTCCGGCAGGGTTTCTGCCTCAGATTCGACGGCGCCGGTCAGCGGATAGCAGCCCAGGGTACGGAAGCGTACGGATTTCATTTCCGGCACTTCGCCTTCTTTTAATGGCATACGCTCGTCATCAACCATGATCAGCATGCCGTCACGCTCAACCACCGGACGCTTGGCGGAGTAGTACAGCGGTACGATGTTGATATTTTCGAGGTAGATGTATTGCCAGATATCCAGCTCGGTCCAGTTAGACAGAGGGAAAACACGGATGCTTTCGCCCTTGTTTACTTTGCCGTTGTAGATATTCCACAGCTCAGGACGCTGGTTTTTCGGGTCCCAGCGGTGTTTGCTGTCACGGAAAGAATACACACGCTCTTTGGCGCGGGATTTTTCTTCGTCGCGGCGGGCACCACCAAAGGCAGCATCAAAACCGTACTTGTCCAGTGCCTGCTTCAGCGCCTGGGTTTTCATGATGTCGGTATGCTTGGATGAGCCGTGGGTGAACGGGCCAACGCCCTGTTCCACACCTTCCTGATTGATGTGTACGATCAGATCCATACCCACTTCTTTGGCCATCTTGTCGCGGAACTCAATCATCTCTTTAAACTTCCACGTGGTATCCACGTGCAGCAGCGGAAATGGCGGTTTACCCGGATAAAAGGCTTTACGGGCCAGATGCAGCATCACGGCAGAGTCTTTGCCGCTGAAATCGACAATCCGGTGATGATGTACTCCATCGGCAAAGACTCTGCCGTGATGCTGCATCTG
>NZ_DDCJ01000108.1:8363-9163 GCF_002335285.1 Thalassolituus sp. UBA2009 | reverse complement strand
GCGGGCGATGTCGACAAATCCGGCTGCCGGATAAACATGGCCTGAGGTTCCGATACTCAGAAACAGGTCACACTGCTCCAGCGTTGAGCAGATCTCATCCATATACAGTGGCATTTCACCAAACCACACAATATGCGGTCGCAGAGTAGGCCGCTGGCAGCAGGGACAGAGAATATCGGCACTGATATCGCCTTTATGTTCGATGATCCTGCCGCTCAGCAGACAGCGGGCTTTGTTCAGTTCGCCGTGCATATGCCGCAGGTTACGGCTGCCGGCCCGCTCATGCAGATCGTCAACATTTTGAGTAACCAGCAGAAATTCGCCAGTAAAGCGCTGTTCGAAGTCGGCCAGGGCCAGATGAGCAGGATTTGGCTGAACCTCGCTCAGCTGACGCCGGCGGTCGTTATAAAAACGCTGCACCAGCTGTGGATTGCGGGCAAAGGCTTCGGGTGTGGCAACGTCCTCCAGACGGTGGTTTTCCCACAGTCCGTCAGCATCACGGAAGGTGCGGATACCGGACTCGGCGGAGATGCCGGCACCGGTCAGAACAACGATGCGCTGGAATTCGGATGTCTTCATGGTCAGTCGTGGAAGTGGTCGGCAAAAAACGCACGGATTTCGTCTTCCCGTGCACAGGCATCCTGAAAGCCAAGGTCAATCAGGCTCTTACAGAAACCACGGGAAAACAGCAGATAACTGAGAATACCGGAGCCGTTCTGGCTGGCATTACCACTGCCGCCAAGGGCGAGTTTTAATGCGCGCGGTATTTCGTTTGCGTGCTGGCCGGCAATCTCATCAAT
>NZ_DDCJ01000108.1:6713-8099 GCF_002335285.1 Thalassolituus sp. UBA2009 | reverse complement strand
GATTCCGGAATTTTTTCGACGGTACGGTTAATACGGCGTAAGCGTTCAACATCGGTTTCCATGCTGTCGAGGAAGGCGGCATTGAGCATATGCCCCATAATTTTGGCCGGCGATGGATAAGAACTGCTTTGCGGGCGCTCTTTGCGTTTGTGAGCGATACCGCTGACACCGATCACCATGATTTTTTCTGCCCCCAGATGCAGCGCCGGGCTGAGTGGCGCCAGCTGACGTACGGCGCCATCGGCAAAATATTCGCGGTGAATTTTGACCGACGGGAAAATCATCGGAATGGCCGAAGAGGCCATCAGGTGATCCAGGGTGATGCGGCTGCGGATGCCAACACGGCGCTGACGCTGCCAGTTATTGATGCTGTAGTGGCCCTGAAAAAAACTCACGGACTCGCCGCTTTCCAGGCCCGAGCAGTTGACGGCAATGGCGTGCAGTGCACCGCTGTCGATAGCCCCCTGAATATTGTCGAACTTCACGACTTCGGTCAGCAGTTCACGCAGAGGCTGGTTATTAAGCAAAGAGACGGTATCGTTTTTATAGCCCCGGCCAATCAGCAGGCTGCGGGTAAGGCGGGCAAGTGAGGCCGATACTCCCCAGAAGTCGGTGCGGTAGATCTGGTCGCAGCTGAAATGCATCCAGATACGCTCGAGGTGTTTGATTCCCATGCGGTAATTTTCGGCATAGCTTGCCAGGGCGACGCCATTAATCGCGCCAGCGGAAGTACCGGAAATAATATCGAAGGGGTTGTAATGACCTTTAGGCAGAATTTTGTGAATCGCTTTTAACACGCCCACCTGATAAGCCGCCCGGGCGCCGCCGCCGGAGAGAATTAATCCTGTTTTTTTAACGTCCAAATCCGTGTCCTGCTGTCTCTGGGGGTCTCTGAATTATTTGTCTGCGCCGGGTTTTTCTGGTGCGTAGCTTTCGGAAAACGCTTCGCCGACGAGAGTCACCGGCAAACCGGCCTCTGACCTGCGACTTTCCGCCGTGCAGTGTTATCACCGGCTCTATCCGTGATTTCATGCCTTCTTCTGCAGCGAGTATAGTGCATAATGCGTTTTTCTGAGTTGGCTGGAGAGACTGATGTTCACCGGTATTGTGCAAACCAGATTGCCTGTGGCGGGACTGGAGCGCAAAGAAGATTTTGCCACATTCACTTTTGAATTCCCGGAAAAACTTATGACCGGGCTGCAAATTGGTGCATCCGTTGCCATCAATGGTACCTGTCTGACCGTGCGTACCCTGGAGCAGGGACGGGTCAGTTTTGATGCTATTGGGCAGACACTTAAGGTCACCAACCTGGGGGATCTGCAGCCGGGCAGTGTGGTGAATATTGAGCGGGCAGCGCGCTTTGGTGACGAGATCGGTGGCCACGTG
>NZ_DDCJ01000108.1:5558-6458 GCF_002335285.1 Thalassolituus sp. UBA2009 | reverse complement strand
TGGTATGGATGGAGCGCCCGGCGCATCTTTCGCCTTTCCTGCTGGATAAAGGTTATGTCGCGCTGAATGGCTGCAGCCTGACCATTGCTGAAGTAACAGAAGATCGTTTTTGTGTGCACCTGATTCCTGAAACCCGTGATGTAACAACCTTTGGCATGGTGCAGGTGGGTGACCGCATTAATGTGGAGGTGGACGCCCAGACTCAGGCGGTGGTGGAAACCGTACGTCGCCTGTTGGCTGATCCGCAGATGAGTGCTCTGTTGTCCCGTTAAGGGGAGTGGTTCTGTGACAATAACCGGCCGCGTCGTTATCGTCAGCGGCCGGTTTGGCTGATCGCTGAGGTGGACTCAGCGGCTTTGTAAAAAGCGGATAATATCGGCCGATTCGAACATCCAGGTATCTTTGCCGTTATCAGAAATCAGCAGGCAGGGCACGGTGGTCCGGCCGGTTGCCGCATATTGTTGTTTACGGAATTCCTGATTGGTCAGCACATTGCGTTTTTCGACCTCGACCTTTACGCCGGGCAGTGCACGCAGCACACGCTGGCAGAATGGACAGGCGTCGTAGTAGTACAAAGCGTATTTCATAAGTTTCCCCAGATGAACTCTGCATGGATTATATCGAACAAACCGCACTTTTTCTGATCGCAATTGTAGCGAATTGGTTTTCCGCGCTGGCCGGTGGTGGTGCCGGACTGATTCAGCTGCCAATACTGATTTTTATGGGGCTGCCATTCCCGCTGGCGTTGGCAACGCACAAAGTGGCGACGGTTGCGCTGGGCGTTGGTGCGACCGCCCGCCATTTGCGTGAGCATCATCTCGATCGCCGGATTTTGTTGCTGATCGTCGTGGCTGGTGTGCCCGGCGTGATTGGTGGGGCCTTGTTTATTCTGGACGTGCC
>NZ_DDCJ01000108.1:0-5306 GCF_002335285.1 Thalassolituus sp. UBA2009 | reverse complement strand
TCCTGGTTTAAGCCGCAGCTGGGTTTGCATAAAGACGGGCGTAACCGCAGTAAGGCCGGTTTTGCGGTTGGTGCACTGGTGCTGTTACTGATCGGTTTTGCCAATGGGGCTTTGTCGGCCGGCAGTGGTTTGTTTGTCACCCTGTGGCTGGTGTACTGGTTTGGACTGGATTACAAAACCGCGGTGGCGCAGACACTGGTTGCGGTCGGGTTAGGCTGGAACGGCAGCGGGGCTCTGACTATGAGTGCCATGGCCGAGGTGCAGTGGAGCTGGATACCGGCACTGGTCGCCGGCTCACTGGTGGGCGGATATCTGGGTGCACACACGTCGATTCAGGCGGGTAACCTGACCATTAAACGCCTTTATGAACTGGTCACCCTGATTGTGGGCCTGAAGCTGTTGCTTGGCCCGCTCTGATCATCAGCCGGGTTTCTGTACTTTGGTTGTGGTGTTCAGCCCTGTTGTTTCATCCCGGCCAGCATCGGCGGGTAACCATTTCTGCACAACCAGACGGATCTGATCAAGACTGATTGGCTTACTCAGGTAATCGTTCATTCCGGCATCAAGGCAGCGTTGCTGATCGCCGGACATAGCGTTGGCCGTGACCGCGATAACCGGAGAATGGCGCTCGCTGAGGTGGCTGGCGCGCAGAATCCGGGTTGCTTCAAAACCATCCATGACCGGCATCTGGCAATCCATAAAGATCAGATCGTAACGATAGGAACGCTCGGCTTTCAGCAGCTCCAGTGCCTTTTCACCGTTATCTGCAACATCCACTTTCAGTTGCAGACGGCTTAACATTGAATTCAGAACGCGCTGATTGATGGTGTTGTCTTCAACAACCAGAGCACGGCCGCGGATATTCTCGATAGGCGTTGTATCAACGGCTTCTACCCGGTTTTTAACCAGACGGACTTCACTGCTGCCCAGCGCCTGTACCGGCAGGTGCAGGTGAACCTGAGTGCCACGGTGTTTTGCACTGTTGATATTCAGACTGCCTTTCATGCAATGACAAACGGCTCGTACCAGTGACAGGCCAATGCCCAGTCCCTGAAAACGACGCTGATCGGAAGCATCTCCCTGACAGAAATAGTCCTGTACGCGGCTCAGCTCGGCTTCGGTCATACCGATACCGGTGTCACTGATATGGACATCGAGGCTGGTGTTTTGATCGTGTTGGCTGACGCCGACTTCAACACGAATCTGACCTTCCTGAGTAAATTTAACGGCATTTTCCAGCAGCGCCTTAAGTGCATGACGGATGCACTTAATATCAGCACGGATATGATTAGGCAGCCCCGGCTGCAGCACCAGCTCAAAAGTCAGATGCTTATCCTGACATTGCTGACGGACATAGTCGGCGGCGGTGCGGATCATCGGCGCCAGTTCAATGGTTTCCGGTGACAGAATACGGTTACCGGCCTGCAGCTCGGTATAGGTCAGAACGTTATCGACCAGATCCAGCATATCTCTGGCGCTGCTGCGTGCGTCCTGCAGAGAACTGAGCAGAGGCTTGCCATGTTCGTCGGCCGCAAGTTCCAGCGATCCCAGTATGCCGTTAAGTGGTGTACGGAACTCATGGCTGATTGTCGCAAGGAAATCATTTTTCAGGCGATTGGATTCAGCCAGCCGCACGGCCCGTTCTTCAAGTTCTTTTTTGACCACGGCCTCAGCATGATTTTTGGCCCGTTCCAGAATTTTGATACGGTCAGCAAGGGCAAAGGACAGTAAAACGATTTCCAGAGCACTGCCGATTTTACTGGCATGAGTGGTCCATAAATTATTGGGTAAATACCCCAGCATCATGGAAATGGTGATCATGCCGCCGACAATCAGCGATACCCAGGCAATCAGGAAATAACGGGCCTGATGCTGTCCTTTGAGTAGCGACATTACAGAAGAATAGAAAACGGTGACCAGAAAAATGACTACTACAAATTTGCCGCTGCTCATAACGGTCGCGATATCAAAGACCAGCGAACTCAGGCAGATAAGAGCTGACAAGATCAGGCAAATACGCAATGCAATATCGGCCACGCGATCGTGGATTCTGGTCTGCAGGAAAGCACGGGTGAAGGCACTGCCAAAAACACCGACAAGACCGATGGTTAAGGGAACGGCCATTTGCTCAAGCCATATCCACTGTGGCCAGATAAATTGATAACCGAGGCCACTGGTTGCCAGCTGCAAGGCAGAAAATGAGGCGATATAGCCAATATACAGCAGGTAATTACTGTCACGGATGCTCAGCCACAAAAAGAAATTGTAGAGGAACATCACCAGCATCATGCCGTAATAAAGTCCCAGCCCATATTGCTCGTTACTGCGCTTTTCAACAAAGTGGGTAATTTCCCAGAGGCTGATCGGTACCTGCATGGAACTGGTGGTCTGCACGTTGAGATAAACCGTCTGTTGTTTATCCGTGCTGAAATCGAGGGGAATAACAAAATTGCGGTGCGATACCGGTCGCTGTGAAAAAATATTCAGGTCCCCCAGCTCGTAATGACTGAGCTGAGCGCCACCTGCACGATGGGTGACGGCATTAACCACATCCAAAAGAGGGTAATTAATTTCCAGCAACCAGCGTGTTTTTACACTCCGGCTGGCATCAATATTCAGCTTCAGCCAGTAAGCAGATTCCGTGAAGCCTTCATTAAAGGCGGCTTTAGGGTAAAGACGGAACGGGATGTTCTGCTCAAGAATATAGGGAAGGGATAACTGAGCCAGCGGATCTTCGAGATAATACAGAGCACCGGCGCTGTTTATCTGGCTGGTGTCATCGGTTAAATACAGTACCTCGGCAGGGGAATCTGCTGTGTTTTCGGCAGCAACCGGCAAAGCCACCGAGAACAGTGCCGAGAGACTTGCCAGTAATACAGTAAGAACAGCAGTACGCAGCATATGAGAATCTTTTTTATGCCGCTTCCCTGATTACAGACAGCCTGCGTAAGCATCCTTGCTATCTGCAACCGCTGTGCGGTCGATTATTTTTTCCGGGGACAGGCTCAATCAGAGGGTACCTGCCCGTGTAAACCGGTTCCTGAACGTGGCAATTATTGGGTATAGCAATAATAAATACCAGAGCGCACCACCGCCCGATGGACCACCGGAACTGACAACAATCACTTCCGTTACAGGCTGTGGGGCACTGGCAACCAGTGTCACATTGATGGTCTGGCTGCTGAATGTTGTATTAATAGTAGTCGCTATCTGATCAATATTGCTATGCCGGATTTGTAATTGCAGCGGTGTTTTTATACTCAGGTCACCCAACCAGTTGTAGCTGACAGAGGTGCTGCTGATGCTGTTCAGTGAAAGTACTTCCTGACTGTCATCATCAAACAGCAGAGTCAGCTGCGGCAATTCAGTACTGAAATCGAAACCGCTGGCCTGAACGATGCCGTTAAGGCTGAAAGGCGACTGCAGTGCCGTCAGCGTCGCGGTTGCCGTGGTTTGTTCGCTGTCCAGATTCAGCCCGGCACTCAGATAACCATCTGCACTGATGTTCAGCTGCAGGCTCTCCTGAGGCAATTGCAGGCTGATGTTGCCATTGTTGTCTGCGCTGGCTGAAGACGGCAGCCCCCAAAGTTCAAAACGGCTGTCGGCAATAGCAGCAACCGCAGTACTGATGGCTTGCGTACTCTGATCGCTGACGCTGATCAGTACCGTTCTGCCGGGCTGCAGTGCCAGTTCCAGTTCGCCATCCGGCAGATTGCTGCCAGACGCGGTGATTACCGGCTGGCTGCTGCTACTGACCGCATTAAAGGTCAGTACCGCCGTGGCGGCATTGAAGTTTGCGGCATCATCGGTTGCGCTGATGGTGTTCAGGGCCGTGCCGCTGGCATCGCTGAAAGCAACTTCTGCTGAACTGCTGGACAGAGACAGCAGGGTAGCGGCAGGAGCACCTTCGACGGTAACTGTCTGGCTGGCCGACAGGGCCAGTGTCGGCGTTACATTGGTGATGACCCGCAGTGGACGTTCAATGTAATAGGTTGCGCTGAAGCCGTTGCCGTCGCTGACGGTCAGGGTATAGGTGCCAGCGAAGGCGCCACTGGTTGGCATGGCCAGAGAATAACGCTGAGTGCTGCTGTCGTAGCTGAGCAAGTTGTCCTGCTGGCTGCCATTAAAGAACACAGAGGTTGTCAGCTGGCCGTCACCGCCACTGAGGGCAAGGCCGATTGAATTCAGCCCGGCGCTGAGAGTGTCACCATTACCCAGTGTGGTTTCATTCTGCTGCAGTTCGAACTTCGGTAATACGGTAATCGCCAGGATTGCGCTGTCGGTCAGCAGGCCGTCGCTGACACTGAGACTGATACTGGCGGTACCGGTAAAGCCACTATCGGCACTGATACTGAGCTGGTCAGCACTGATGCTGGCTGAGACGCCAGCGCTGCTGCTGAGGATGCTGTAAGTCAGACTGTTGTTATCGGCATCGGTAGCGCTGAGAGTGATATCGGCGCTGGTTTCCTGCAGCAGGGTCAGCGCCGCCGGAGGATTAAGCACCGGCGCCTGATTGCTGGCTGACAGTACATTTACGCTGATGCTCTGCGATGTTGTGATATCACCATCACTGACAGCGACTTCAACCATGGTGACACCGCTGGTATCTGCAGCCGGCGTCAGTGTCAGCGTGCTGCCGTTCAGACTGCCGTCGATCTTGCTGCTGTCAAAACTCACCAGATCGAAAGTCAGAGAGCCCGCAGCGGTATCAATATCGGTGGCGGTCAGTGTGATGGTCAGAATGTCATCATTGGCGATATTAACGTTGTCTGTGGAAGTAAACACCGGGGCATCGTTAACCGGATCTACGGTGACGTTAACACTGCTGCTGTCAGTAAGCGTGCCATCAGATACCTGTACCGTGATGCTGCCGGCACCGTTGTAGTCGGCTTGCGGAGCAATGGTTAAGGTGGCGCCACTGATGCTGGCCCCCAGCTCGCTGGTGGCAGATGTGATGCTGTAGGTTAACGAACCGCTGTCGATATCGGTGGCGCTTAACGTGATATCCAGCGTGGCATCTTCGTTCAGGGTTTGGGCTGCAATTGTGTCTATGACCGGGGCATCGTTGACCGGATCTACGGTGACATTAAAGCTGGTGCTGTCGCTCAGGGCGCCGTCGGAAACCTGTACGGTGATGCTGCCGGCACCGTTGTAGTCGGCTTGCGGAGCAATGGTTAAGGTGGTGCCGCTGATGCTGGCGCCCAGTTCGGTGGTAGCGGAGGTAATACTGTAGGTCAGACTGTCGCCATCGGCATCGGTCGAACTAACCGTCACATTCAGAGTGCTGTCTTCATTCAGGGTTTTCG
>NZ_DDCJ01000053.1:1898-5316 GCF_002335285.1 Thalassolituus sp. UBA2009 | reverse complement strand
CTGATTAAAAACTATGGGACAGTAGCGGGATCATGGGCAAGGATTGGAATGCACTTTATGAATGGCATTAATGCGTTCAAGTATCTCCGCCGTTAATACCACATCCTCCGAATCAATATTTTCCTGCAACTGCTCCATAGTAGTCGCGCCAATAATATTCGAAGTCACAAAACCCTGCTGAGTAACAAAGGCCAGCGCCAGAGTCACCGGACTGATTCCCAGATCCGTTGCCAGGTCGACGTATTTCTGCACCGCCTGTTCCGCATGCTCACCCTTATAACGGCTGAAACGTTCGAACAAGGTGATGCGCCCTTTAGGCGGCAGCTGGCCGTTCAGGTATTTACCACTGAGCACACCAAAGGCCAGCGGCGAATATGCCAGCAAACCAACCTGTTCGCGGTGAGAGACTTCCGCCAGGCCAACTTCATAGCTGCGGTTCAGCAGATTATAAGGATTCTGAACGCTCAGAGGTCGCGCCCACTGATTCTGATCAGCAATCTGCAGCACCTTCATCGTGCCCCAGGCGGTTTCATTCGACAGACCGTAATGGCGGATTTTGCCTTCGTTAATAAGTTCCTGCAGCGCGCTCAGTGTTTCTTCCAGCGGTGTGCTTTCAAGCTCCTGATGTTCGTAGCCCAGTTTGCCAAAAAAATTGGTTGGCCGTGCCGGCCAGTGCAGCTGATACAGATCGATATAATCGGTCTGTAAACGTCGCAGGCTGTTTTCTACAGCTTCACGGATATGTGCACGGGTCAGTTGTGGCCCATTGCGCAGATGAGTCATCCAGTCACCCGGGCCCGCTACTTTACTGGCCAGAATAACCTTGTCGCGGTTTCCGCTTTTAGCAAACCAGCTGCCGATGTACTGCTCAGTACGCCCCTGGGTTTCGCCCTTCGGCGGTACCGGATACATCTCAGCGGTATCGAAGAAATTAATACCACGCTCCAGCGCATAATCCATTTGCTGGTGTGCTTCCGCTTCCGTGTTCTGCTCACCCCAGGTCATGGTCCCCAGGCAGAGTTTGGTTACCTGTAAATCGCTGTTACCCAATGGTCGCTTTTGCATCCGTTATTCTCCGCTGCCAGTTTAATGGCCGCATTATGAAGAACTGAGCAGCAACTGATAACCCTGAACGCCTGAACACCCTATGCAGGAAATATGAACAGTAGCGTTTCAATAAAAATCGACTTGATAGATAACGGTATAAAATTTATCAAGCGCAGCGGCCAACACGCAACGACCCTCAGCCCCTGACGAAACCGTTCCAGGGTTACAGTTACACGAAAGATAACGGTATAAATAAAAACAGCATGGCGACAAACGACCGTTGCCTACCAAGCACTTGCTTGGTAATTTGATTTTAATAACGATATTTAAATAACAGCAACCGGCCAAACAGGCCGGTACCACGCACACCATGGGGACGCTTTATGCCGTATCAATCAACGCTGCGCGCCGGCATCTTTGCCGGCAAAACCTTAATTGTTTCCGGAGGCGGCAGTGGCATTGGCCGCTGCACTGCCCACGAACTGGCTTCTCTGGGCGCCAACATTGTGCTGATCGGGCGCAACGAAGACAAACTGCACAGGGTATTGGGCGAAATTCTCGAAGATGGCGGTCAGGCCTGCTGCTACAGCCTGGATATCCGCGATGAAGAAGCCGTGACCGCCACCATTGCCACCATTGTGGCTGAGCACGGCCCGATAGCCGGTCTGTTTAATAACGCCGGCGGCCAGTTCCCCTCCCCGCTTGAGTTTATTAACAAAAAAGGCTTTGAAGCGGTACTGAATACCAACCTTACCGGTACCTTTTTGATGATGCGCGAAGTCTATCGTCAGTCGATGCAGAAATACGGTGGCGCCATCGTCAATATGACCGCCGACAACCTGAACGGCATGCCGGGAATGGGGCATTCTGGGGCTGCCCGTGCCGGGGTAGAAAACATCACCAAAACCGCGGCCTGGGAATGGGGAAAAAGCGGCGTACGGGTTAATGCCGTCGCACCAGGCTGGGTTGCCTCCAGTGGCTTTGATACCTACAGCCCGGCAATGCAGAAAACCATCCGCAACCTGCGCCATCACGTACCGCTGAAACGCATCGCGACCGAAGCCGAAATCAGTTCTGCTGTCTGTTTTTTATTAAGCGAAGGCGCCAATTTTATCAGCGGTGTCTGCCTGCGTGTCGATGGCGGATCATCGATGGGTTCGGCACCGGCCATTATTCCGCTGCCGGATAAACCTGCCACCAACAGTGAATCATTCAACGGTTTTCATCGCTATGAATTACCCGATGTGCTGAAAAATAACGACTAACGGAAGGAACCTCATATGCTGACGTTTGACTCGCTGCGATTAGCCAGCCCCTATTACAACGACAACCATGCCGAATGGCGCAGCCAGCTGCGTAAATTTGTCGAACGCGAAATAATGCCCCATGTCGACGACTGGGAAGAAGCCTGTGATTTACCGCAAGCGCTGTGGCATAAAGCGGCCGAGGTCGGCCTGCTGCAACTGGGCTATCCGGAACAATACGGTGGTCTGACTGAAGGCACCGATATTTTTCATACCATTATTGCCGTGGAAGAACTCAGCCGTACCGGCGCCGGTGGTATTTATGCCACATTAATGGTGCATGGTATTGGCCTGCCACCGGTCGTGCATTTTGGCAGTGATTATTTAAAAAACATGGTCATTGCGCCGGTATTAAGTGGCGAAAAACATATTTCATTGGCCATTACCGAACCCGGCGGCGGTTCAGACGTTGCCAACCTCAGCACCAGTGCCGTGCGCGATGGCGACCACTATATTATTAACGGCAGCAAAACCTTTATTACCGGTGGTATCCGTGCCGACTGGTACACCGTTGCCGTGCGTACCGGCGGCGAAGGTGTGGGCGGTATTTCCATGATATTAGTGCCGGCCGACGCCGCAGGCTTCAGCCGTACGCCATTAAATAAAAAACAGGGTTGGTGGTGTTCGGACACAGCGACCTTGTATTTCGATAATGTACGGGTACCGGCCAGTTATTTAATTGGCGCTGAAAATCAGGGGTTTATGCCCATCGTACATAATTTTAATAATGAACGGCTGGCGTTAACCGCCGGTGCTTTAGCCAGTGCCAAAGTCTGTATCGAAGAAGCTGCCGCCTGGGCAAAAGAGCGCAAAACCTTTGGTAAACCACTCAGCAAACATCAGGTTATCCGCCATAAATTTGCCGAAATGGTGCGCCAGGTGAATGCAACTCAGGCTTATATGGACAGCTGCGCCTGGCAGATTCAGAACGGCAAAGCCAAACCCGCCGATATTGCCTTATTAAAGGTGCAGGCCACCATGGTGATGGAATTCTGTGCCCGGGAGGCATTGCAGATATTAGGTGGTGCGGGCTATATGCGCGGCTGTAAAAGCGAGCGCATTTACCG
>NZ_DDCJ01000053.1:0-1647 GCF_002335285.1 Thalassolituus sp. UBA2009 | reverse complement strand
CTGGCCGCCCGTCAGCTCGGTCTTTAATACCTTCAGGACGATATTGGCGTCGTCCGGCTTAATTGCCGGCGACGCAAAACAATAATCAGCATCAGCGCCATACAGGCCAGCGCCACCGCCAAAGGAAACAGCAGCGTAACCCAGGAATAATGCTCCAGAGCTGCAACCACCAACAGATTACGTAATAAAAATAAGGCAAAAAAACCGAGCGATTCTGACTGCGGATACGCCCAGGCTTTACGCAGTGTCGGGCCAAAGCCGAATAAATCCACGGTGGTTAAAATAATAACCGCCATTAATGCAGAATCACTGAAATACCAGAATGGCAGCGACGATAAAGCCGCAATAAAAAATAACCAATCCAGTTTTGTGATAGCCAGATCACCCCGTTTTAAAAACGCCAGACAGGCGATAAACAATGTGATACTGGCCGATAAGCCTACCGCCCAGGCACCCGCCCCACCGTTATCACTCAGTTGCGCGAAAAAAACCACCAGAGTGGTAATTCCCCAGATCACCCAGGAAAACACATGGGCCTTAATCGCACCGGTCAGAATTCCGCGGATATAAGGTAAAAAAGCGCTGAAAGTAATGACCATCGCCAGAGCACTGGCGAGTACTTTAAAAGACATCATTATTCTTCATCCGGGTAATTCAGGGTCGGTTAAAACGGCAACGCTGGCAATTCAAACAACCGGCGGCGGTAACGGTTAGCCAGCACACGATCCGGCAAAATATCAATCAGTTCAACCAGCCGTGCCTGCACCTGCTGATAGTCAGCGTCCTCTGTAAGCGAGGTAGACGCCTGCGGGTTGTCGTGGCAACGGGACTGTAAAAACTCCAGCAAGGACTCCAGGGCTGCCGGATAATTCCCCTCCGCCGCCAGAGCACCCGAAAGCGCCAGTACCAACTGTCCATGCTGCGCGTCCGGGTGCGCTAATTGCTGACGCAACACGCTGATATCATCCGCCGGCTGTTGCCACTGCTGGCGCTGTAACGTCAGCCGGGCCTGTGCCTGTTGCAGTTTCGGTTCGCGCAACACACTGAAATCGGCGGCGGCCAGCCAGCCTTCAGCCAGCTGAATCAAAGCACCACGTTCTGAACGCGGCAAGCAACCAAGCCCTTCCAGCAAGACATTCAGAATATCGGCCAGCATCCGTGCTGTACTGCCCTGTGCACCACAGGCAAGCTGGCAGGCCTGATTCAGACTGAATGCCGCCTGATCCGCATCAGCGGCAGCAAAGGCACGCTCTGCCTGCTGCAGACAGCCGGATATCAGAGCACTCTCCTGCGCTGGCTGCCTGAGCCAGGGCTGAATAAATGCGCGGATCTGTGATTCGGTGAGTGTCTGCTGAAAGCGATCAACCTCCATGCCGTTCTGCAGCAACAGAACCGCCGGCAGACCTTTAACCGCAAAGCGCTGCTGCAGCTCGGGTGACTGTTCTGCATCGACCTTGAACAACAGTATCTGCCCGTTAAGCTCCAGCACCAGCTTTTCCAGCAATGGCAGAATTGCCCGACAAGGCGCACACCAGCTGGCCCAGAAATCGAGCAACACAGGAACCCGGGCAGCGGCCAGCTGCGCGGTCAACTGCTCTTCGGTCAGCGATACAATCCAGGGAGGTTCTGCCAGAGCTGGCGCTGAGG
>NZ_DDCJ01000043.1:27314-103450 GCF_002335285.1 Thalassolituus sp. UBA2009 | reverse complement strand
CGTTTTATCGGGGCAAGATCACGCTGGGAAATATTATCCATAAGCGGGGCGGAGAATTTCTTGCAATACACAGCGCAGAGCAAGCCGGACTGATGATCGGTAATACCCCACCTGCGGATTATTTATTACTCGATATCAACTGGCTGCGCGGTTCCCTGCTGACCAGCCTGCAACAAGGCATTTTTCGCGGCAGGCTGATCGTGCTGGTGCCTCCGGGCTACGACAATGAGTTACCCCAATTACCAGCCGAACTGCAGGCCACCAGCCTGACCCGCCCGGTCGCGCCGGCTGATCTCGACGCCGTCTGCGGTGGGCGGACTCCGGAACATAATGCGCACATGAGCACCGCTGACAGCAGCAGCCGTTTTCCTTTATGCACTCCAGACGGACGCCGTCATCATGTTCTGGTTGTGGATGACAATGCTATTAATCAGGAGGTTGCCTGTGGCCTGCTGGAAAGCATGGGATTTGCTGTCGACAGTGCTGACAACGGCATGGCGGCTCTGGAAAAACTGCAACAAAGCAGCGACGACGAACCTTTTGATCTGATTCTGATGGACTGCCAGATGCCGGTTCTTGATGGCTTTGCCGCAACGAAAAAAATCCGCGCGGGTAATGCCGGTGAACGCTACCGGTCAATCACCATTATCGCCATGACTGCAGGGGCAATGGCCGGTGACAAAGAGAGCTGTCTGTTGTCCGGAATGAATGATTATCTGAGTAAACCTATCGATATAAACAGTTTTCAACATGCTCTCAGTGCCTGGCTGACGCCCGGTGAAGAAAAACAGCCACCCTCCAGGGAGGATAATATGAGACAGGCAGACAATCTTATGCAGAATGACGACAGGCTTCCGGCTGAGGTCAGCAGCCAGACAGTATGGGACCGTGCCGGCGCCTTACAGCGTCTGATGAACAGGGAAAGTATTCTGATCCGGGTCGTGGAATTATTTATCAATACATCCGGAGAAACGCTGCAGGCATTGCAGGATGCGCTGGCGGCACAGGATATCAGCAGTATTCAGGCACAGGCGCACACGCTGAAAGGCGTGGCCGGAAATATTGGCGGTATGCAGTTAATGGCACTCAGTGCATTGCTGGAACAGGCAGCCCGTGAGCAGGATAACAGCCGCCTGCAAAGTCTCAGTCAGCATCTGACGCCTTGCTACAACACGCTGATGGAATGCCTGCAGGAAAATCAGTCGGCATAAATGCTGCCGACTCAGAGACACGCGGTTAAAACACCTTAGGGCCTGCGGCCGGTGTTTTTGTCCTGCGCCGGCCCGCTGTGCTGTTACTTTTTCCCGCAGTACCTGCCCTGCTGACGCTCTTTTTTCCCGTGCTGTATTTGCGCCTGCCTGCAGTATTCGCAGCACTTCCCGCTAACCCCGAAAACTGCACACTATCGGCTGTCAGCGCCAGGCTGATGAGGTGCTGCAGCTGCTCAGTAAGCGGCTGCATAAAGGCCGTATAATTCAGACTTTTATGGGCAATATCCTGTAATTGTTTTTCCCACTGCGCTGTCATGTCCGGTCTTGTGGCTGCTTCTGGCAGCGCATTAATCAGCGCTTTCCCCAGAGCAGTAGCGCGGATACTTTTGCCCTCACGCTGCAGAAACCGGCGCTTAAATAACAGCTCAATAATACCGGCGCGGGTTGCTTCTGTTCCCAATCCATCGGTTTCTTTCAGAATGCTTTTCAGCGCCTTGTCCTGCACAAAGCGGCCGATACCGGTCATCGCTGCCAGCAAAGAGGCATCGGTAAAATGTGCCGGTGGCTGGGTGTGTTTTTCCTGCAGCAAAGGTTCTCCGCTCCACAGCATCTGTCCTGCCGTTAACGGCGGCAATGGTGCTTTGGCGGTCGCCTGGTTTTCCCTTTGTGGCAGTAAGACTTTCCAGCCCGGCTTCAGGGTTTCACGCTCACTGGCGGTAAAATGTCCACCACTGATGGTCAGGCTGATTCTGGTATCGGCGTATTCATAATGCGGAAAAAACTGCAGCAGATACTGGCGGGCGATCAGCGCATAGAGTTTTTGTTCACTGCCGCTCAGCCGTCCGCCAGGCAGTGCTTTGGCGGTTGGAATAATCGCATGGTGTGCCCCCACTTTGGCATCATTCCAGGCCTGATTGCGGATTGAGCTGTCGGCCTGAGCGCAGGCCGAAGCCAGTGCTTCGCTGTGCGCACTGATAGCGCTCAGAACCTGCTGACGCTGGGCAAAGTGCTCCTGTGGTAAGTAACGGCAGTCGGAGCGCGGGTAGGTAATTAACTGATGCTTTTCATACAGGCTCTGTGCTCCGTCCAGAACCTGCTGCGCACTCATGCCCAGCGCTTTGGCGGCATCAATCTGCAACGCCGATAAATTAAACGGCAGCGGCGGCGCCTGCTTTTTTTCTTTACGCTCAACCTGTTCAACCTGCGCCGGTTGCTGACGGATACGGGCAGCGACATTGGCGGCCAGCTTCGGATTCAGCACCCGGCCTTCCTCATCCTGATGCGCGGCACAGGCATCGCTCGGCTGCCAGTTGGCGTAGAAACTCAGGGGGGACTCTGCCGTTAAATGAACAGCTGCCTGCACCTCGTAAAAAGGTTTGCTGATGAAGTCAGCTATTTCCTCATCACGGCGCACCACCAGCCCCAGTACCGGCGTCTGCACCCGGCCAACGGATAACACGCTGTTAACTCCGCCCTGACGACCTTTTATGGTGTACGCGCGGGTCAGGTTGATGCCATACAACCAATCGGCACGGGAACGCGCCAGCGCCGACACCGACAGCGGAATAAACTCCTGATTAGAGCGCAGCTGCTGCAGTGCCCGGCTCACCGCCTGCGGGTTTAAATCACTGATTAACAGTCGCTGCATTGCCTGGCGTTTGGCGCCGGGCACCTTCAGGAATTCAATAACCTCGTCCACCAGCAGCTGGCCTTCACGGTCCGGATCGCCGGCATGTACCAGACTGCCGGCTTCTTTAACCAGCTTGCGCAGTACACTCAACTGCTTACGGGTTTGCGCTTTGGCCTGCAGTTGCCACTGCGCAGGTACAATCGGCAGATGATCGAGCCGCCACTGTTTAAAAGCCGGATCGTAAGCATCCGGTTCTGCCTGCTCTAACAGATGGCCAATACACCAGCTCACCACGTCGCCGTTGGCGGCACGGATAAATCCCTCGCCCTTACTGTGTGGCTTGGGCAGCACGGCGGCGATGGCACGGCCAAGGCTGGGTTTTTCGGCAATAATCAGGCGCATGGAAATAACTGTATTTTTATACAGCACTCATCATAGCCGAGCCCCTGTTCACGTGCCAGCGCCTGCGCGTATTGCCGGGCTCTTTTAACAAAACGCTCAGTACAATATTTGATCTATGCTGAAAACAGCCCGTTTTTCAGGATAAATCCTATGCGTAACAGTATCCGTAAACAGATGATGCTCGCCGTCGGTGGCACCATTCTGGTGCTTCTTGCTTTGAGTGGCATTTTTACTTATGAGCAGGCCCGCAGCAGTCTAGAGCAAGCCATCGGTGAGCGCATTCAGGTAACCGGTGAACGTGCCAGCCGCTACGTCAGCAGCTGGATCAATAATAAAGGTCAGGTCTTAAGTGGCACCGCCAAAGCATTAATTAATGGCGACCGTATAACGGTGATCGAACAGGGGCTGACATCCGGTGACTATATGTTCCTCTATCTGGGCACCGACAGCGGCGAAATGATCATGCGTCCGGATGATGAATTACCAGTCGATTACGATCCGCGCACCCGCCCCTGGTATCAGCAGGCGATGGCAGAAAAACGCCAGGTTCTGACAGCGCCTTATGTTGACGTTACCACCAACGAATTAATCGTTACCTTTGCCGAGCCGCTGCGTGGCGGAGTGATCGGTGGGGATATTTCTCTCGAAGCCATCGTAAAAGAAGTACTGGGTATCGAGCTCGGAGACAGTGGCTATGCTGCCCTGCTCGACAGCAAAGGCGATTTTATGGTCCATCCGGATCAGAAGCTGCTGGGTAAAAATGTTTCAGCCCTTCTCGGCAACGGTACACAACTGCAGCTGAATAAAATCCAGCAGGCCAGCTTTAATCAGCGCAATAGTCTGGTCGGGCTTTACTCCATCGACGGTACTGACTGGCGTCTGCTGCTGGTGATGGATAAGGCCGAAGCCTTTGCCAGCCTGGCGACCCTGCGCTGGTCAAGCATGCTGATTGGCATTCTGACTATCGTGGTGGTAACCCTGATTGCCGGCATGATTATCTCTTACCTGTTACGACCACTGGTCGTGCTTAACAGTGCGATGTCGGACATTGCTCAGGGCGAAGCCGATTTAACCCGTCGCCTGCAGGTGACCCGGCACGATGAAATTGGCGCACTGAGCAACTCATTTAATGTCTTTGTTTCATCCATCCATGAACTGGTTTCCCAGAGCCGCGACTCTTCCCGCGAACTGGATGGCATTGCCAAATCTGCACGCGAAAATGCCGAAAACAATAATCAGGCGGTGCAGTTGCAGCAGAATGAAATCAGTCAGGTTGCGGTAGCTGTTAACGAGCTGTCTTCTACCTCATCCGAAGTCGCGACCAATGCTTCTGATACGGCCAATGCTGCACAAAGCGCCACCGCGGAAGGTAATAAGGGCATTCAGAATGCGCAGGAAAATAAACGCCGCATGGATGGCTTATCGCAGCAGATGGACAGCGCAACCGAGGTGATTAATCAGCTCGACAGTCAGGCGCAACAGATTACCGGTATTCTCGCGACGATTCAGGGCATTGCCGAACAAACCAACTTACTCGCTCTGAATGCCGCCATTGAGGCTGCCCGTGCCGGTGAGCAGGGCCGTGGTTTTGCCGTGGTTGCCGATGAGGTTCGCACCCTGTCCCAGCGTACCCACGAAGCCACAGGCGAAATTCAGGAAATGATCGACAGCCTGAAACACCACAGCCAGAATGCCGTGGGTATTATGGAAACCAGCAAACAGCTGACCGCCGAAACCGCCGGCAGCGCCATTCAGGTGACCGACAGTCTGACCGCGATTGCCGATGCGCTTAACGATATTTCCAGCCGTTCACAGAGCATCGCCAATGCCTCGCGTGAGCAGCATGCCGCCACCGAAGAAATCAGCCGTATTGCCACCGCCATTCAGGCAGCGTCGGATGATCTGGCGGCTAACGTTGAGCAGGCAACCCAACAGTCTCACCAGCTGCATACCCTGAGTCACGATATCAGCTCAAACCTGTCGCGTTTCCGCGTCTGAGCGTTATAGCAGGCCATTATCAATGGCCTTCAGCACCGCCCGGGTGCGGTCGCGTACATTCAGTTTGGCCAGAATAAAGGACACCTGATTGCGCACCGTGCCTGTCGATTTATGCAAGGCTCCGGCAATTTCCTGATTGGTATAACCTGCCGCCACCAGCCGCAGAACCTGCAGCTCTATCGCTGTCAGTGGCTCATCGGCCAGGCTGGTGCTGCTGTCAAACTCCAGCTCAAGGCGGTGCTCACTGATCTTACTCGTCACCGCCGGCTGTACCCATTGCCCGCCCTGATGCAGGGTTTCGATGGCGGCCAGCAACTCATCCAGCGCCACGTCTTTACGCAGATAACCACGCCCCCCCCGGCGCATACATTCCAGCACCAGCTCATGGTCATCAAAGGTGGTCAGAACCAGGACCGGTATATTGCAGCGCCGCTGGTGCAGTTCTGCCAGTAATTCTGTGCCGCTCATATTCGGCATACGGATATCCAGCAGGATTACGTCCGGCTGATGCTCTTCAATGGCCGCCAGTCCCTGCACTCCGTCGCTGGCTTCGGCCACCACCCGGCACAGCGGGCGCAGATGCAACAGAGTGCGGATGCCTTCACGCACCAGTTGCTGATCCTCAATCAACACCACATTGATCATATGAGCAGTCCATTATCCCAGGGCAGGGTCAGTGTGAGTTTTAAACCATGCAGGCCACATTCCCAGTCGCAGCGGCCACCGATATCCTGCGCCCGTTCCTGCATGCCACGCATGCCATTACCGGGCACCGGCAGCTGCCGCAGCCCGCCGTTATCTTCTACCGTAAGCTGCAGGCTGGCGCCCTGTTGCCGCAACAGGATAGCCGCACGACTGGCCTGGCTGTGGCGCAGAATATTGGTCAGCGCTTCCTGCGCACAACGCAGTATCACTTCGGCGCAGTGCACATCATCAATTATCAGACCCGGCTGAATCTGCAGCCAGACCCGCGGACGCGGCACCGCTTCCAGCAGGGAGGTCAGCGCCTGACGCAAATCCAGCCCGCGCCGTTCACGGAATTCAGACACCGCCTCGCGCATATCACTGAGCAACAGATGAGCAATAGTTCCGGCGCGGTCAATGGCGTGATCCCGCGGTTGCGCTTCGGTATGGCGGGCAATCTCCAGCTGAATACTGAGTGCCGCCAGATGGTGCCCGAGCAGGTCGTGCAATTCGCGCGCAATACGCAAACGCTCATCGCGCTTGCTGGCCGACGACAGCAGGCTTTGCGTGGCTTTCAGCTCACGCACCAGCTGCGAGGCATATTCCCGCGCCTGCTGTTCCGCCTGCAGGGTAAAACAGATGTACAGCGCAAAGAGGTTAAACAGCGCATAGAGCACGGTGTTGATCAGCACAAAGTCCTGATCAAACAACAGCCCCTGATACAGGCCCACCAGCAGCGGCACCAGCAGCGCGGCCAGCAGGCAACTGCGCCAGCTGAAATAACGCGGTAACTGCGCAATCACCAGAATCCACAACACCGCACAGATGCCGCTGCCAAACAGCAACATCAGCAGCAGGGCACTGACCATTGCCAGCCACAACCAGACTGGCGGGCGCCGGGCCTCACGCCATGGAGGCAGACGTGCCAGCACATTCGCAACCAGATTCAGCAGGAACAGACCGCTTGTCAGTGCAATCCAGGCGGGGGTCGCCGGCACCCGGGTAACGGCCTCCACCTGGCCCAGCCAGAGGAAGATCAGCGCCGCAGCCAGAAAGCCGATGGTCAGTGCCGCCAGAATAATATCGGCGGCAATAATGAGGTTGGGTTTGATTCTGTTCACGGCCGCAGTGTGCCAGAGGCGCTGCCGTTGCTGAATAGGGCAAATGTCATCTTCTGCCTGTCGGCCCGGTGCCGCCGCACGTCTGTCGTGACATTTGCCGCCGCACGTCTATCGTGACATTTGCCACAAGGCAGCGCTGCCCCGCCACTCTAGCATCGGTTACCACTGACCGGCGGAGCGACGTATGAATCAGGTTATCTATCTTTTATTCACCTCAGTCAGCTGCAGCCTGTGCATGGCGCCGCTGAGCCCGGCGCTGTATGCCAATGAAACGGCTCCGGCTGAATACTGGCAGCTGGAATATGGCGCC
Source organism: Thalassolituus sp. UBA2009 (assembly GCF_002335285.1). Taxonomy (NCBI): domain Bacteria; kingdom Pseudomonadati; phylum Pseudomonadota; class Gammaproteobacteria; order Oceanospirillales; family Oceanospirillaceae; genus Thalassolituus; species Thalassolituus sp. UBA2009. Next base: position 96,094 of record NZ_DDCJ01000043.1, on the reverse strand, counting down.
GGCACGCTGCAGCGCTCAATGCCCTGGCAGCAGGCGGAGAACCAACATTTTAATTTTCCGCTGCTGTCAGCCCGGCGCGGCAACTGGCGCCTGGGCGTCGACGGCGCCCTGCTGCAGTATCAGTGGCAGCAAAACAGCCTCAGCCTGAGTACTGGCATCGGTTTGCGGGATGAGGTGTACGATAGCCGCTTATGGGGCAAAGCCGACAGCAATGACCCGGTATTTGATGGCTATCGCAGCGATGGAGGCGATACCACCTTTCAGCTGCGCGGCGGCTGGGGCTGGCTGAATGCTGGTGTCGAGCAGGACATTTCTTCGCACTCCGGCGCACTGACCGCCGATGCCAGCATCACCCTTCCCCTGTTTTATCTGCAGGGCGGTACGCGCGCCCAGCTGCTTGCCGGTACACGCTGGCTGAGCGAATCTTACAGCCGCTATGTATATGGCATCAGCCCGGAACAAAGCAACGCACTGCGCCCCGAATACCAGCCGCAGCAGGCGTTTAATCCGCAACTGACGCTGCAGGCGCTGTGGCCCATCAGCCCGCAGTGGCTGCTGCGTCTGCGCTGGCAGCAGGAGTGGCTGGACGACACCCTGCAGGACAGCCCGCTGGTCGGCCAGCCGGTCAGCCGTCAGGCAATGCTGCTGCTGAGCTGGACCACGCCATAAACCTGCTCACTGTTCAGCCGTACGGTGCACACATACCCGGTCACCGTAGTAGTTGTCGGCGTAGTTACAGATCTGAATCTTTGCGGTCTGCGCCACTGATGCAGGGGCCGCTTTTTGCCCATCCTGATGACTGCCAAAAACCTTGCTGACCATATTTTTTACCTGTTTCATTGCGGCTGGCCCTCCAGAGCCTGTTGTAATAGCCCCGAGATTACGCACTCACAACAAATAGCCGAAATCGTATTTTCAAAAGATCCTTATTGTATTTTTCTATCAAACTCACCATCACGGTACAGATACCCACAATGACCGGAAATTCTATATCAAAAAAAATTGATATAGATTTCCTGTGCGTCTAAACTGCGCAGCATGAACACCGCGACCCCCTTATCTGAATTACCCGCAGCGACAGAAATGAGCCTGCAGCAATTGGCACAGGCTGCAAAAGCCGCCGGCGACCCGTTGCGTATGGGAATTCTGCAATTACTGGGTCAGGGCGCGTTTGGTGTACTGGAGCTGTGTCAGGTGTTTGGCATCAAACAGTCCGCGATGAGCCATCACTTAAAGGTGCTGGCCCAGGCCGGACTGGTAAGCAGCCAGCGTGAGGGCAACAGTATTTTTTACCGCCGTCCGCTGCTGACCGCCAATGGCCACTGGAGCCTGTGGTTAAAGTCGCTGTTCAGCGCCATCGATGCAGCAACGTCCGAGCTGGACAGCGGCGCGGTTGAGCAGGTGCTGAGCGAGCGCGCTGAAGCCTGTGCTGAGTTCTTTGCCCGCCATGCCGGTGAGTTTAAAGAGCAGCAGGATCTGATCGCGTCCTGGGATCAGTATGGTGATGCCCTGACGACCATTCTTGCCTCCCTGACCGGACAAGCAGGAAAAGCGGTGAGCACTGGCTACGCTCTGGAAATCGGTCCCGGCGAGGGGGCATTTTTACCCCAGCTGGCACGCCGTTTCAGTGCCGTAACGGCACTGGATATTTCGCCGGACATGCTCAGCAAGGCGCAGCAGACCATCAGCCGCGAAGCGCTGCAGAATGTGCACTGTGTGTTGGGCGACACCAGCACATTGCGCGCGCAGCAGGACGGCCAGTTTGATTTTGCCGTCGCCAATATGGTGTTGCACCACGTGCCGGCACCGAAAACTATTTTCACCGATGTCGCACAGCTGTTGCGCGATGGCGGTACTTTGCTGGTCACCGATCTGTGTCGTCACGATCAGGTCTGGGCCAGAGAATCCTGCGGCGATCTGTGGCTGGGATTCGAACCGGCGGATTTATCCGCCTGGGCGCAGGAAGCTGGTCTGAGTGAAGGCCAGAGTCAGTTTTTAGGTTTAAGGAACGGGTTTCAGATCCAGTTCCGTTTGTTTTACCGCGCAGCCGCGAACGGCCAGAAATAACAGCCGGACGCCTGCGCGCTAACCATTATCAAGAGGGCTTACCATGAGCGAATATTCCATTTTCACCTCCGAGTCGGTGTCTGAAGGCCACCCGGATAAAGTTGCCGATCAGATTTCTGATGCCGTACTGGATGCGATTATTGCCCGCGACCCATACGCCCGCGTTGCGGTTGAGACTCTGGTAAAAACCGGTATGGCTGTGGTCGCCGGTGAAGTGACCACCTCCTGCTACGTTGACCTCGAAGATATCGTGCGTGAAGTCATCACCGGTATTGGCTACAACAGCTCTGACGTTGGTTTTGATGGCCAGACCTGTGCCGTTCTGAATGGTATTGGTAAGCAGTCTGTGGATATCAACCAGGGTGTTGACCGTGCCAAACCGGAAGATCAGGGCGCCGGTGACCAGGGCCTGATGTTCGGCTACGCCACCAACGAAACGCCAAACCTGATGCCTGCACCGGTGTATTACGCTCACCTGCTGGTACAGCGTCAGTCCGAATTACGCCGTAACGGCACTCTGCCGTGGCTGCGTCCGGATGCCAAATCTCAGGTCACCATTAACTGGGAAAGCGGTTCACCAAAAGTGGATGCCGTTGTTCTGTCTACCCAGCACGATCCAAGCATCAGCCTTGAAGACCTGCGCGCAGCGGTGCTGGAAAACATCATCAAGCATGTACTGCCGGAAGAGTGGCTGCACGAAGGCACCCTGTATCACATCAACCCGACCGGTAACTTCGTAATCGGTGGTCCGGTTGGCGACTGTGGTCTGACCGGCCGTAAGATCATCGTTGATACCTACGGCGGTATGGCCCGTCACGGTGGCGGTGCATTCTCTGGTAAAGACCCATCCAAGGTTGACCGTTCAGCCGCCTATATGGGCCGTTATGTTGCCAAGAACGTGGTTGCTGCAGGTCTGGCTGACCGTTGCGAGATCCAGGTGTCTTATGCCATCGGCGTGGCTGAGCCAACCTCTATTTCGGTAAACACTTTCGGTACCGGCAAAGTCTCTGATATTGAGCTGGCGAAAATCATCCGCTCAGTCTTCGACCTGCGTCCATACGCCATTCAGAACCAGCTGGAACTGCTGAACCCGATGTATCAGCTGACCGCTGCTTACGGCCACTTCGGTCGTGAGCCGTTCGAAACCAGCTACAGCTACAAAGAAAATGGCGAAGAAAAAACCAAAACCTTTACCGCTTTCACCTGGGAACGTACTGACAAAGTCGACGCCCTGAAAGCAGCCGCCGGTTTATAAGACACTAATTTTTCAGGCCGCCGGCATCCCCCGGCGACCATTTTGAGGACGTTATTATGACAACCTTCACCGATTATAAAGTTGCCGATATGGCGCTGGCCGACTGGGGCCGCAAAGAAATCAAAATCGCTGAAAGCGAAATGCCGGCGCTGATGGCGCTGCGCCGTAAATACAAAGAGTCTCAGCCATTAGCGGGCGCGAAGATCATGGGCTGTATTCACATGACCATTCAGACTGCGGTACTGATTGAGACTCTGGTCGATCTGGGTGCCGAAGTACGCTGGTCTTCATGCAATATTTTCTCTACTCAGGATCACGCCGCTGCGGCGATTGCAGCAGCCGGTATTCCGGTATTCGCCTGGAAAGGTGAAACCGAAGAAGAATTCCTGTGGTGTATTGAGCAGACCATTCTGTCGGAAAAAGACGGCAGCACCCCATGGGATGCCAACATGATTCTGGATGACGGCGGTGACCTGACTGAGATGGTTCACTCCAAGTATCCGGCCATGCTGAACAGCATCCACGGTATTTCTGAAGAAACCACCACCGGCGTGCACCGTTTGCTGGAAATGCTGGCCAAAGGCGAGCTGAAAGTACCGGCCATCAACGTTAACGATGCCGTAACCAAATCCAAGAACGACAACAAGTACGGCTGCCGTCATTCCCTGAACGACGCCATCAAACGTGGTACCGATCACCTGCTGTCCGGTAAAAAAGCACTGGTTATCGGTTACGGCGATGTGGGTAAAGGTTCTGCTGCATCCCTGCGTCAGGAAGGCATGATCGTTAAAGTCACCGAGATTGATCCGATCTGTGCCATGCAGGCGTGCATGGACGGTTATGAAGTTGTATCCCCCTATGTCGGCGGTATCAACACCGGCAGCGCAGAAGGCATCAACAAAACCCTGCTGGCCAACACCGACCTGCTGGTGACCACCACCGGTAACGTCAACGTCTGTGATCAGTACATGCTGGCGGCACTGAAGTCCGGTGCTGTGGTGTGCAATATCGGTCACTTTGATAACGAAATCGACACCGCATTTATGCGTAAAAACTGGGAGTGGGAAGAGATCAAACCCCAGGTGCATAAGGTTTACCGCGATAAAGCCTCTGACGATCACCTGCTGCTGTTGTCTGAAGGCCGTCTGGTTAACCTGGGCAACGCAACCGGTCACCCGTCACGCATTATGGATGGCTCGTTCGCCAACCAGGTTCTGGCACAGATTTATCTGTACGAGCGTAAGTTCGCCAGCATGATGGAAGCGGAAAAAGCGGAAAGCGTGTATGTGAAAGTACTGCCGAAGAAGCTGGACGAAGAAGTTGCCCGTGACATGGTAGAAGGCTTCGGTGGTGTTATCACCCAGCTGACTCCGGATCAGGCGAAATACATCAACGTACATGTTGATGGTCCGTTCAAGCCGGAAGCGTACAAGTATTAATAACAGAACGGGGGCTTTGCCCCCGGCCTGAATAACCGCTCAACAGACGGCCAACAGCCGCAGAATACGAGGTCAGCATGACCACTTTAAGTTTTGAATTTTTCCCGACCCAGACCGACGAAGGCACCAGCAAACTGCTCGCAGTGCGCGATGAGCTGGCAGCGTTTGATCCGGAATTTTTCTCGGTAACTTACGGCGCCGGTGGCTCCACCCGTGACCGTACCTTTGCCATGGTTGAGGCCATCCAGCAACGTGGTATCGCCGCTGCACCGCACCTGTCCTGTGTCGGTGACAGCACCGCCGATCTGCGCGATCTGCTGCAACGCTATCAGGCACTGGGCATTAAACGCATAGTGACCCTGCGTGGTGATCTGCCATCCGGCTCCGGTCTGGCCAGCAGTGAGCTGCGTTACGCCAACGAACTGGTGGAATTTATCCGTAAGGAAACCGGCGACCATTTCACCCTTGAAGTGGCGGCGTATCCGGAGATGCACCCACAGGCCAGCAGCTTTGAAAAAGACCTGCAAAACTTTGTACGCAAAGTGAAAGCCGGCGCCGACAGTGCCATTACCCAGTACTTTTTCAACGCCGACAGCTACTTCCATTTTGTTGATCGTGTACGTGCGATGGGCGTCGATATCCCGATTATTCCGGGCATTATGCCGATCACCAATTACAGCAAGCTGGCACGTTTTTCTGACAGCTGTGGTGCTGAGATTCCACGCTGGATCCGCAAGCAGCTGGAAGCCTACGGCGACGACAGCGACAGCATTGTGAAATTCGGTGAAGAAGTGGTTACCGACATGTGCCGTCGTCTGCTTGATGGTGGCGCACCGGGTCTGCATTTTTACACCCTGAATCAGGCTAAACCCAGCCTGGCAGTATGGAAAAATCTGGTCTGATGCTTTCCGCTCAGCCGCATGCGGCTGAGCTTTCCCTTTTTCTGTGCGGTTAGGATACACTCTGCGGCTGATCCGAGGAGTCAGCATGAAAATCGCCTTCTTCGCCGCCCGGCGTGTCCATCAGCAATATTTTAATCGCCTGAGCAGCTGCCTGCAGGAGCAGGATATCGACGCCTGCGTTATCTGGCACAAACTGCTGTGGTGCGACCTGCGCTGGCTCGGCCAGATTCCGGGACAACGTGCTGAACTGGCAACCATTGTTGATGACCACCTGCGCGAAAAAAAGAACAGCCGTAAAGGCCGCAGCCGCAGTGCTGATTACTGGCGTTATTTCCGCCGTGTGAAACTGGCCGAAGCATATCTGCTGTTTGCTGTTTATCGCCAGGCACTGGCAACCAGCCAGGCGACTCATATGGTGCTGTGGAACGGCCTGAAGTTCCGCCAGCGTATTGTGATTGCCGCCGCTCAGTCACTCGGCATTAAGGTTCTGGTCATGGAAAATGGCCTGCTGCCGGGAATGACCACACTTGACGCTCTGGGGGTCAATTTCCTTAATTCGGTGCCTCGCGATCCGGCCTTTTTTATTGCCCGCTCCGGTAACAGCAATCTGCAGCCCAGCCCCGTGTTTGAGCGTCCGGAAGATCTGCCCGAACACTATATTTTCATTCCGTTTCAGGTGAATACCGATAGTCAGGTGGTGCTGTTTTCCCCCTGGCTGCAGGATATGTTTGCCCTGACCGAGGCCCTGCTTGCTGCCGAAAAAGTGCTGGGCGAAAACATGCCGGATGTGGTGCTGAAAACTCACCCGTCTTGCGATCAGGATTACACTGAACTCGCCCGGCAACTGAGTACGCAATCGCAGAAAATTCAGTTGCGCTTAACTGGTGACACTCAGGCCATGATTGCCCATGCCGATGCCGTAGCAACCATCAACTCTACGGTGGGTATCGAGGCGATCATCGCCAATATCAATACTCTGGTGCTGGGTCAGGCATTTTATAATCTGCCCGGTCTGACACTGAGCGCACAAAGCCAGAACGAACTCGAACAGCAACTGCCCAAGTTGGCGCAATTCAGCCCGAACCCAACAGTGCGTCAGGGATTTCTGCATTACCTGCAGCACAGTTATCAAATTCCCGGACGCTGGCAGGAAGCCGACGACGCGCATCTTCAGGCCGCCTGTGCGCACCTGTTGCGCGAGGTAAAAGCCCTTGGCTAAACACCTGTTTCTGGCCTCCACTCCGTTTAATGTGCTGACCGCAGCCATGGTTGCCTTCGAGCTGCCACAAGGCGATATGGCCGAGCTGGGCCTGATTGATCAGACCACGACTACCGCTGCCTTCCGCGATGCTTTATTGCAATGGCAAAACAGCCCTTTCACACGCATAAGCGTACTGTCGGAAAAAGCATCCGACAAAGGCAAGCGCCAGCAGCGCTTGGCCGCCTTCCAGCAGATTCAGCAGCGATTAAGCGAACTGCAACCGGACTGGATCTATACCGGCAACGACCGCCGCATTGAATTTCAGTTTGCAATGGCACACAGCACCGCCCGTGGCGTGTATCTGGATGACGGCACTTACAGTTATCTGGGACGCAAAACGCACTGGCTGAAAGATCAGGTGCTGGACAATATGGCCAAGAAACTGGCTTACGGCTGGTGGTGGAAACAGCCACCGGCCATCGGCGCTTCAGCCTGGATTGATCACTCGATACTGGCATTCCCGGATTCCGCCCTGCCGATTCTACAGAACAAAGCCTGCAAGCCTCTGCCAAATAATCTGCAGCGTGTGGAATTCGCGCAACTGGCGCAGATCTGCCTCGGCGACCAGCCCCTGTCACTGAACACCCTCGATGGCTTACTGTTACTGCCGCACAGTTCGGTGATGTCCGACCAGCAACAGGCGCTGGGACAGTGGCTCGATAATTGTGGTTCCGACATCGCTTACAAACACCATCCGCGCACCAGCAGCGAACTGCAGAGTACTGAAATGGCCACCAGCCACTGGCAATTGCCCGCGCGGGCATGGGCGGTACCTGCTGCTATTCCGATGGAAATGCTGTTACCCCTGTTGCCACAACACTGTAAAATCAGCGGCGACGTATCCACCGCGTTACTGACCGCCAAATGGCTCAGACCTGAGCTGGATGTCAGCGCAGCGGTGCGGGCAGATACCGATGCCAGCTGGCAGCAACTGCTGACCACACTGGGTATCCGCCTGACAATATCCAACTGAATAACAGCGCTGCAGAGCGGCGTTATTAACGGCTAACACGAAGACCATTATGTTGCATAAAACACTGCAGTACTGGACACACCGCCTGACCCGCAAAGGCCCGATCCGTTTGGCGATGACGCTGCTGGTGCGTAACGAAATCGATATTATTGAAGACAATATCCGTTTTCATGCAGCGCAGGGGGTCGATTGTTTTGCGGTAATGGATAACGGTTCGACCGATGGTACCCGCGAACGGCTGGAATCCCTGAAAAGCGAATTTGACCTGCACGTGATCGACCAGCCGGCACAGAACTACCAGCAGGCTTTATGGATGACACAGCTGGCAGAGTACGCACGCACAACGCTAAAAGCCGATCTGGTGATTTCCAACGATGCCGATGAATTCTGGCTCGCAGCCGAAGGCACAACCTTAAAAGATCACCTGCGCACCGATGATTCTGTCGTCACACTCAAGCGCCGCAATATGGTGCTGACCGAAGAATGCCTGCAGCCCGGTTACCACTACAGCCAGGCGCAGTTCGCGGTAAAAAACCCGATTCTGTACAGCTCTGACACCCAGATTAATGACACCGCGGTTTCTATGCTGCTGGTAAAAATCAGTCCGAAAACCATCGTTAATCCACACGGCCTGATTAAGCTTAAAGGTGGCAACCACCGCGCCAAGCATGGCTGGCGCTGGATTAATGCCCGCGAAGAAAGCGGCATTGTGGTGTACCACTATCCGATCCGCAATTATGCTCAGTTCGAAGCCAACATCATCAACCGCCAGCGCCTGCTGCGCGACACCAATGCCCGCATGGGCGATCATTACCGGCGCTGGGTAAAACTGTATGAACAGGGTTTACTGGAACAGGAGTTCGGTAAATTCATTCTGTCGGCCAGTGATATTGAAACCACCAACCGTATTGGTCTGACAGAAAAATGTCCCGTCATTGCCAACGCATTTGAACACTGCCTGAACCGTCCGGCCTGAGCATGGGACTCTTTGTCCTATATTGAATACTGATGTAACCGCACACAACTATGGCAAACCGCGTTAAAATAGCGCTTTATCCGGATTCGTCCATGGATGGTAACGCTTATGGCGCAGGGAGTGTCAGTGACAAACATCAGAGAAACCATGCTTAACCTCAAAATGCCCCGGGCACCATTATTCTGGATTGCCCTGCTGCTGCTGCTGCCTCTTGCCCTTGAGCTGACGTACTCAGACTTTGTCCGCGAAGGTGAATATAACTCGCGTATCGGCTGGTCATTTATTCTGGCGGCACTGGCTTATCTGCTGCAAAAACGCCGTTTCATTGCGTTGATACTTCTGCCCTTTGCTATCAGTGGCAGTCTGGATATTGGCTATGCAGTATCCTTTGGCGGAGTGTTTACCACCGCGACTCTGGAGGCGGTTGCTTACACCGACAGCAGCGAAGTTTCTGAATTTGTTGCTGCCTATTCCTCCATGACCCTGACCTCCTGGCTGCTGCTGCACTGGAGTATTTATTTTCTGGGCCTGCGCTTTATGCGCCCGGCAGAAGGAACCGGCAGCAGAACCCGCCGTGTCACGATGGTACTTGGCTTTATTCTGATCGCCGTCGTTGCCTACCGCACGACCGTAATGGGACGTTTTCACGATACGATTCCCGGCGTCCTCGGCACCGTGCCTTCTTACCTGAGAGGCAGTGTATCCCTGCAGGAAGAATTCGAGCGGCGCCAGACAATGCTGCGAGAAACCGACATCAAAGCTGTGCTGAAAGAAACTCAGCCACAGACTCATATCTTTATTGTTGGTGAATCCGCAAGCCGCAACCACATGGGTATTTATGGTTACCACCGTAATACAACGCCATTCTTAAGCAGCATTAAAGATGAACTGGTCGTATTCGATAACGTCATCAGCAGCCATGCCCAGACCCAGGCATCACTGCGTGCAGCCCTCACTGCAGCAAGTGCCGATCAGGGCGATCAGTACCGTGACGCGCTGAGTGTTATCGATATTGCTAACCTCGCAGGTTATGAAACCTGGTGGATTTCCAACCAGCAGCCGCTGCGCGCAACCATCGCCTCTATCGCCCATCAGGCCGATCATCCTTATTACATCAGCAACGACTTCAATGGTGTAGAAGTAAACCGTTATGACACTTTTATGCTGAACCGGATAACCGAAGCTCTGACGAACCCGGCACCACACAAGGCGATCTTTATTCATATGATGGGCAGCCATGCTCAGTATAAAAACCGTTATCCGGATGATTTTTCAGTCTTCAAGGATTCACAGGTCAGCGCCTATACAGAACAACCGGACCAGGGGGTTATCGACGTTATTAATGAGTATGACAACTCAATTCTGTTTGCCGATTTTTTCCTGCAGCAATTATTCTCGCTGGTTAAAGAAAAACAGAATGACGCACTGGCAACCATCACCTACTTCTCTGACCATGGCGAAGAGGTTTATCAGCAGGCAAACCTGAAAGGACACAGCCCGGATAACCTGACACCTAACATGTTTGAAATTCCTTTTGTGTTCTGGTCATCCGATCAACAGCGGATAACCAGCTACAGAACGCATAAGAGCAGCCCTTTTATGCTGGACAGCTTTTATCATTATGCATCTCAGGTGATGGCTATAGATTCCGCCAATGTAAATCCGGAAGCCGGGCTGATTTCGGACCAGTATCAGCCGCCCGCTGTACGCATGGTTTATAAAACCGGTTATGATACGCAGCTCAGAAATAGCCGATAATCTGACCAAATCACTGACTGCGGGGCACTATGAGTACAGAGAACAACACTTACCGGATTGGTGCCCTGCTTGGCTCACTGAATGGTGCCGGAGCTGAGAAAACCATTCTGACTCTCTGTACCCGCTTTGCAGAACTGGGGCATAAAGTTGATCTTGTTACCCTGACAGCGCATGCAGACTACCCGTTGCCCGACAATCTGAACCAGATCGTCCTCAGCACTTCAAATAAAAAGAAGGCCCAGCCTGAGCTGGAACGTATTACTCAGGAAGGTAACTATGATTTTTTTGTTACTTCCAAACCAGAATTTTACGATGCCATTCAGGCAAAGAAGAAAGTCTGTTCGGTGCATATAACTCCGACCGCCTGGATTACAGATCCGAAATGGAAGTTTCTGAAACGCGCATCAAAAATTCTGCGCCTGCGCCGGCGCTTCCGTAACAAGCAACTGATTGCACTGTCGCAGGGCATCAAAGACGATCTGGTGAATAATCTGGGTTGTCAGGCGGATAACATTACCGTTATTCCCAACCCTTACCAGATCGAAGAAATCCGCTCACTCGCAAGTCAGGATGGTCCGCTGCCGGATGGCGATTATATTGTCTATGTAGCATCACTGAACAAACGAAAGCGCCAGCAGGATCTTATCCGCGCATTTCAGATGATGAATGCACAAAACCTGAAGCTGGTACTGGTCGGCAAAGGTAATGATGAGCAGCGGCTGCGGTCTTTCTGTGAACAGAATGGCTTGCAGGATAAGGTCCAGTTCTGGGGCTGGGATGCGAACCCCTATCGTTTAATCGCCAACGCCCGCCTGTCACTGCTGGCATCTGAAGCCGAAGGCCTGCCACGGGTTCTGGTTGAATCCTTGATTATAGGCACGCCGGTTGTTTCAACCGACTGCCCTTCCGGACCTAAAGAGGTTCTGACCGGCGATCTGCAACCCTATCTGGTGCCGGTGGGTGATGTCGCCGGACTGAGTCAGGCGATGTCCCGGGCATTGAACCAGTATCCCGAACTGTCCAGCCTGGATGTCAGCCGCTATGCGGTAGAGTCCGTTGCCAATCAATATTTAAAGCTGGTTTTCAGCGGCAGCACAGCCTGAAAGACGCGCTGGCTTAACGCCACTGTTTCCTCGGCAGATATAAAACCAGCAGCATAAACAGCCATGCTCGGGTAATTTCGTTGCCTACACTCTTTGCTCAGGAAATCAACAGATCCGAAAGCATTCCGTATTCGTACAAAGCGAATTAATTCTGATTCCGTACGTATAGGTCAGGTAAGACTCTGAATATCTGCAGAGAAACATTTGCCGCTCGCCAGCCCGGACAGGTAGACTGCAGCGCTAACTGTACATGGACCCCGTATGGCTAACTCAGTTTACTTCGCATCAACAACTCTCCACCTCTATACCGCCGCAGCTATCGCTGCCGGACGTCCCGGTGAGGATGCTCATCTGATATTCATCGATCAGCCCGAGGGGAAACCGTATGCGCTGTACGATATTGTCCGCAATTGGCCCGGTTCCCCTTTTTCTTCTGTCAATTTGTACTATGGCCGTTTTCCCGGCCTGCTGAATAAACTGAAAAGACGCAGACAGCTGTTTAGCACCCTGAAAAGTAAACTGGCCGAATTGTTACCGGAACATATATTTGTCGGCAATGACCGCCGTATTGAATTCCAGTTTGCTATGCACGCGGCCACAACCCTTGGTTGCAATCCTGTTGGTCATTATATGGACGAGGGAGTATTCACCTATGTGGGCAGAAAAGCCTCCCGTTCATTCAAGGACATGATCATTGATAATTTTATTAAAAAAATCAGCTATGGTATGTGGTGGAAAAATCCTCCAACCATCGGCGGTTCCGACTGGATAAGTTATATACATCCGGCTTTTCCCGACCTGGTACATCCGTTATTACGCGGGAAGCATATAACACCGCTTGATGCTTCCCGTTTCAACAGCCCGGCCATGCTGGAGCTGTCAGAAACGATGATGCTGAATAACGGAGTTGAGCCAGCCGCTCTGGCAGAGATAGATACTTTTGTCACACTGCCTCATGAGTCATTATTTGAGCGAGACCCGGACTATAAGAAACGCATCCTCGCTATCATCCGGCAACAGAGCACACAAGGTAAGCGGGTTGCCGTCAAATACCATCCCCGTAATAAACAGCCGGATCCATTGTCACTCGCAGCTGAAGGTGTTTGCCTGTTACCTTCTCAGGTCAGTTTTGAGGCTTTGCTCCCCTATTTGTCAGATCAATGTGAAGTGTGGGGCGATTTATCTTCAACAATGGTCATGGCACGCTGGCTCCGACCGACCTTAAAAGTGACAGCATTTACTTCTGAAAAGCCTGATTTCTACAAACTGTTTGAAAATATTGGCATTACTACAATGGAAGCCACCTCTCATCCTGACCAGCGCTGATACACACGGTGTATTGGCGCTCTTTTTATCATGACGCCTCTTCTCTTATAACATCGCCACTATAGTAAAACTTACATATTTGCAGGAACAGAATGACATACGTTAATGACTATATGACCAGCCCATTTAAAAATCTCTGGCGCGATATTTCTGCTAATCCTCTGTCTTATGTTATTGCATTATTTGTCGCAATTTTTTTGATCGCACAACCCATCAAAAAATCAGTAGCAACCGACGTCAGCATTGTACTCTGGATTCTTGGCTTAATTGTTCTGATATCCGGCAAAGTAAAAATCCGCACTCTGGCGCCCTATCGTAAAACCATCCTGGCAGGTTTTGCTTTTTTCTTTGTGGCATTGATGTCATTACTGCTGTCGGACTACCCGGCAGGCCTGCAAACTCTGGAACCTGAATTTCGTCTGCTGTTACTGCCGTTGATAATCGCCGGTATTTATTTCTCAGGCTTCCGCACCCAGCAGCTGGTATTTTCCCTGCTTCTGGGCAGCATCAGCTATGCTTGGATCACCTGTGAACAATCGGGAGGGCTACAGCTCTTTCAGAGAGCCTTTGGAAATGAAAATTCCGTCGGCTTTGGTAATGGTGCTTTTTTGCTGGCAGCGACTTCAGCTTACTTTTTACTGTCATGCTGGAAAAGCAGTAAGTTTTTTGCAATAACAGCTGCAATTGCGGCCATTCTGTACCTGTATTCTGCAATAGCCTCAGGCACCCGCGGGAGTTTTCTCGCAATTCCGCTGATTTTTACTTTTTTTATTTTTCATTTCAGGAACCTGAAAGTAACGCTGGTCAGCCTAGCAATCTTCACTCTCCTATCCACTGCTGTTTATTATTCACCACTACAATCCGGCATTGATCGGGCAGTAAAAAACGTAACCAGCTACGTTAAAGGTGAAAGCAACAACCAAAACTCTACCGGTGCCAGATTGGTACTCTGGGAAACCGCAATCTGTATGGCCAAAGAGAAGCCTGTGTTCGGTATTGGAACGCATCAGTTCCGCCCAGCAAGCCAGGACCAGAGCTTAGGTTGCGATTACGACACAGGGGGAGGACGCTATTTTGTTCAGGCCCACAGTCTGTATTTTAACACTCTGGCTACTATGGGACTGACAGGCCTTACTTGCCTGATGCTGTTTGGTTTTTTCCTGTGCAGGGAAAGCCTGAATGTCCGGCCTGACTATCCACACAAATATGCGGTGGTGATTATCACGCTGACAATCGCCGGTTATTCCTTAACCGTCGATGGGTTCTTTATACGATTTATTGCTGAAAAACATCTGACGTTACTGGGAGTAATGCTCGGTATTATGTTGCATGGACAGCAGAAGGCAGCGTTACAACGTTAATCCCGGCATCCTGCATAGCACTCAGGAGACTCTCCCGCTGATATTGATTCTGAATGGGAGAGCTCTCTGCACCAACAGCATAACACCGGATGGATGGATCAATCAGACGGGCAGTAAAAAGAGCTGTACTGTTGCAGGAAATAACATAACGGCAGCCAAGCACAGCAATCATTTCCTCAATACAGAGGTAAGGACCGGAAACCGGTTCCATCCCATCTGTTCTGAACTCTGCTGTTACAGCGCGAGGGTGAGGAGCATAAAAAATACGTTGCGGCTTCAATACACCAAGCAGGCTATGTATCTCAGCAGTAACTGTGGCGACAAAGTCATGATTGGCCTGATGATAGGCAAGAAAATTTTGTCCGATAATCATTGCGCTATCAGATTCACCTGTCTTTGAAAATTGTACAGGAAACTCTATATAACGCTCTTTATCCGCACAATAACCCGTATTCAGACCATTAAACGAATAAATAACATCAACCCACTCAGAATCTGCCCCAAGCTCGTCGCCGTCATATTGCAGAACGCGGTAGCCCGGCGCCAGAAGCCTGAGTTTCAGACTCCACTTTTTTAAATTCTTACGGCAGGCGGCAGTGATATTACTGCTGAAGATATTTAATGCACCATCCGGTAACAGTGCGACCTTGCCGAGTTTCTTTCTCCTGAACTGAGCAGTCAGAACATTGTTATAAATATCGTCTATACGGGGGATATATAAAACGCAGGAATCACTACCCACTGAAAGAGATTCGGCAACATTCAACACTGTGCGGGTATTTTCCTTAATAAAACGGATCTTACCCAGCAGACCGCCGTGGTGATTCCGGTTCAGCAAGGTCAGATTTTCTTTTCCCCGTTCAGTTGCAGCACTCAGCAACTTATCCGATGTCACAAAGTAATAAGCGACATCGTTACCCGCTGATAAATACTGGTGCTCTATCGCCATCGCTGCCAGTAACTGCAGTTCAGTCTCGACGATAAAAAGATGCCCTGTCATATATAAACCATATCCAGTATTCGTCCGGGAAGCAGAAGCCGTATCTCACAGTCTGTGGATATTCTTCCAGGTTTTCAGTACGCCATCATTAAACGACACCGCTTTGCGCGGTAAACTGAGGAGATTCTGATCAGGCAGTGCCAGACCTTTTACGGTGGTTGTGCCGACCCGATACCCAGCTTTGGCTGCCTGCTGCCCGACCTCTTCACTGAAACTGCCATAGGGGTAACAGATATGATCAACAGTATCACCGAGAAGCTCTTCAAGATCCTTTTTGCTCTGTTGTAATTCCTGAAAGCATGCATCTGCATTCAGCTGAGCCAGTCTTGGATGAGTGACACTGTGGCTGCCGATTTCAATACCATTGGCATATACCTCACAGATCCGCTCACGGCTCATTAATGGCTGCGGCTGATGGCCATCCTCTTTCAGCCATTCCGATCGTCCGGACAGCTCACCGGATACTATATAAACCATGGCAGGAAGCTGGTATTTTTTCAGAACCGGGTACGCATACTGATAAAAATTCTCGTAGCCATCATCAAAGGTAATGGCGACACAGCGCTCAGGGTATTCCCCCTCACCACTCAGAAAACGAGGCACTTCACTCATTGGAATAACATGCTGCCCGGTCAGTTTCAGCATCAGCATCTGTCGGGCAAAACGCTTATAGTGGCAATAGTTTGCCTTCAGCGTTTTTATGTTTCTGAAATCACCCACCTGGTGGTACATCAGGATAGCTAGCTTTCTGTTCTCTGCCATTCCTACAGCCCCCCTAGATAATAAAACAGACCATAAAGCGCAAAATTCACCAGCAGCAGAATCAGATTGCGGACTTTTTTCTGCCGTTTACGGCTGACCGCTTTATTGTCTTCATTGCGGCGACTGGCCTGGAAATGTTCGATATAGGATTTCACATTATCCTTGTCGAAAATTTTTACGTACTCAACCGGCAGGTTAAAGAAGGTCGCGGTATGGGGTTCGTCGTAGGCCAGCTGAAAACTGTCCTGATCACAGTAGTGTTCATTCAGTGCCTGTTTGGCAATCCACTGATCAAGAAACTCCAGCGTAGCCGGAGTATTACGCAGAAAAATCGTCCCGGTGCGGATACTGTGTGACGCGCGTTTACCACCCTGCTCATTAAAGTGAATACCAATATCACCGTCAAAGTCATCAAAGCCGGTAATTTCGCGCCGCACAAATGCATCGGCATCGATGTACAGAACATCGCGCTCAGGGTTATCCAGTAAACACTGGCGCAGCACCTTGGGCTTTAGACCTGTAGTTGCTTCCCAGCAGCTTTGTGGCTCAACCGGAGTGAACTGATAGTCCATCGAAAAACGTTTCAGAGATATTTCCAGACGCTCAATGTCGTCACGATAGCTCTCGGTATAGAAACCACACACGAGCAGTTTATTCACAATATTTACCTGACAGTTCTCTTACTGTGTCCCTGACTCTGGTCGCATTTAATTCTGCATAACAGGGCGGTGATTCTTCATTCAGGGGACATACTTTTTTCAGACAGGGAGAGCATGAATACGAAGACGCCAGATTAATCACCCGCTCACCATGGGCAGCCGTTAAGGCAATACTGGTGCTGCCGAATACTGAAACGGTAGGCACACCACAGGCAGCCGCAATATGCATCAGGCCGGTATCAACACCAACAGCAGCAGCGCAGCGACTGATAATTCCGGATAACTGCCACAGCGACAGTTTCGGCAGCACCACACCCCACTGCGCCTCCGTGGTCAGCCGTTCCGCCCTTTGTCTTTCCTGTTCACTCCCCCAGGGGAGCAACACCATTTGCTGTTCCTGTTTTGCCTGAGCCAGAAGGTCAATCCAGTTAGCTTCAGGCCAGTGCTTGGACGCCCAGGTCGTTCCATGAAAACAAATCCAGGCACCGGTATATTCAGGAAAAGCATTATCCAGCCTGTGACCCTGAATACCGAAATCAGGTTCCCCCTGGTACTGGTAGCCCAACGCCTGTGCGAACAATTTACGCACCCGCTCCACAGCATTCATATCGCGTGGTACGTTGTACCCTTGGCGGTAAAATAAGCGTGTTTCAGAGTCCGTAGCTGAATCTTTGTCGAGTCCGACCACCGGACTGCCGCTGAGCCAGCCGACCCGTGCCGATTTAATACGGCCCTGGGCATCAATCACCAGATCGTATTTTTCGTGCCGCAGCGCTTTATAAAACGACAACTGCTCGCGCAGCGTTTGCATCGACCAGCGATTTTTTTTCCAGCGTAAGCGCGGATGTCCGATAACCTGCCTGACAGCCGGATGCAAACGGGCAACATCCATAAAGGGCTGTTCACACAGCCAGTCAAAACAGATATCAGGATTGGCTTTTAAGGCGTCGGTTACAGCCGGCAGCGTATGTAAGATATCCCCCAAAGCAGACATCTTAATAATAAGAATTCGTTTCATAGATCCGCGCATTCGTAAGCAACTGCTACGAAAATAAAGGCATGATGACTGTCTGTGTCAGATATGCCGTAACAGTGCCTGTTCAACCAGCTCCAGATTAGGAATCATGGCAGCATCCTGGCCAATGCTGACTGCACTCTGGTCATAGTCCCCCATATGCATGGCTTCTACTTCCTGAATTTCGCTTTCGCGGATATGCACCAGACTTGGAATCCCCTGAACCAGCACCGCATAAAAAGGCATCTTCGGGTGGGCACCCACACCATTCACGATGGCAAAGCGGGCATTGGGGTTGGGAGCCGGAGCAGCCTGGCGGTTAAGCATTTCATAACATAACACCGGCACCGGAGTACCACGCCAGTCGATACGGCCAAGAATCCAGTCAACACTGGAAGCTGTAGTTAACAGATGGGAAAAAGGAATAATTTCCGCCACCGAAACGTTAGGCAGCAGCAGGTTTTTATCCTTCAGCGGAATCAACAGGCAATCGACCTGATCCGGTGTATTGGTTTTAGTGATGGATTGGCTCATGAATATTTATCCAGCTGTGTTTAACGCAATTCACCAGCTGCAGTGCCAGCTGATAAGGGTCGCCGATATAGTTAACGCGATTGGTTTCAATCGCACTTTCCGGCATAGAGGCATTAGCGCAGCTCTGCGGTGCCTGCGCCCATACCGGCACTTTACTGTCATTCAGGCTCATTACCGCTTCAGAGCCATCATTGCCCATGCCGCTGAACAAAATATACCCGGCCCGCTGGCCGAAGTAGTCGTTCACATTCAGAATCACCTGATCAATGGATGGTCCATAAGGGCCAGGCCAGGCACGTTCCAGACTGTGTGGCAGCCCGTTACTGTCGAAACGGAATTCATCGCTGATGGGCGCTACCAGCACTTCACCGCAGTTCAGCACTTCACCGGCAACAAAGTTTTTCAACTGATACTGCGCATGACGACCAATAGTCTTGCACAGCGATTCTTCAAAGCGCGGATCGATATGCTGAGCGTAAATAAACGCCACTGGTAAACCACCGGGTAAGGCGTCAAGAAAATCTTTGACCGCTCCCGGCCCGCCTAATGACGCTCCCAGCACCCAGACCTGAGCCGCGGCTTTGCCGGTAAAATCCTGATTGGCAAACACACCGGGGAGCGGAATACGGGGGGACGTTGTTGGTGTATTCAGACGATCCAGCACGGAAACATCTTCGGCCACCACCGGCGTCACTTTGATGATTTCACGCATCTTGCCGTACAGGCGTTTTTCCCATTTCGGATACGTGGTGCAGGTTTTTTGCGGCGCTTTTTCCAGGCCCAGCAAGACCGGCACATCGCCATCCAGCAGCTGTTCGAGCCACTGCATATTTTCTTCGTCGTCTTCCTGACGGAGATCCACCAGCCAGGCGTCCAGTTGCAGCTCACTGTGATCCAGCAGCACAAAACGCTGCGGATCAGTGTTAATCACCACATCAAACCCGAAATGAATCAAAGCGGATTTGAGCAGGTGTTGCTGCAGCCGGTCGTCGGCCAGGATGCCTACCCTGGGCAAGGCCATGTCAGTGTTCCTCGCGCCCCAGCAGACGGTTCATAGTGCCGAGCAGCAAGTCTTCCTGGAAAGGTTTACCCAGATATTCGTTCACACCAATCGACATCGCCCGCTCACGGTGTTTATCACCGGTACGCGAGGTGATCATAATGATCGGAATATCTCTCAGACGGGAATCGTGGCGCACCAGCGAGGCAACCTCGAAACCATCCATTCGTGGCATTTCGATATCGAGCAGCATCAGATCCGGTTTGTGATCCTGCAGCGTCGCCATCGCATCCACACCGTCTTTGGCTGTGAATACTTCCATACCATTACGCTCCAGCAGGCGGGTCGTTACCTTACGTACCGTCACCGAGTCATCCACTACCAGAATACGCGGCAAGCGGTTTTCCAGTTCGTGACGACGCTCGGCCGCCTGGCTGTCGAGCAGTTTCGCCTGCTGATATTCCAGGCTCGCCTGAGTACGGATCATCGCCGGCAGATCAAGAATGATAACCACGCTACCATCACCCAGAATGGTACCGCCGGATACGCCCATTACGCTGGCAAACTGCGGACCGAGGGTTTTTACCACGATCTCACGTGAGCCGAGCAGCGAATCCACCTGCAGAGCAAAAGGTATCGCGCCGCGGATCAGCAGTACCGGTAACGGCATATGCTGAGCACTGAATTTTGGCTGCGCTTCGTTTTCCAGCATCACGCCCAGGTATTCGATACGATAGTCGGTACCGGCATAGTGATATTTGCGTTCGGCCTGCGGCTGCTCGTACAGTGACTGCAACTGCGCCACCGGCGCCCGTACGATACCCTGAATGTTATTCAGCGGTACCGCGTACAGGTCGTCACCAACCCGTACCATCAGCGCACGGTTAACCGACACAGTGAACGGCAGACGGATAATAAAGCGGGTACCGGCTCCGGCTTCCGACTGAATCTCAACGCTGCCGCCCATCTGTTTGATTTCGCTGGATACAACGTCCATCCCCACACCACGACCGGAAATCTGGGTCACCGCTTCGGCTGTAGAGAAACCAGCTTGCAGAATAAACTGCATAATTTCCTGATCGGAAAGGTGAGCATCCGGATCCATCAGTCCGCGTTCGATCGCTTTGCGTTTAACCGCCTCGAGATTCACACCGCGGCCATCATCGCTCATGGTCAGAACCACGTCGCCGCCATCGCGGCTGATGTCCAGTTCGATATTACCGACATCCGGTTTACCGGCAGCAGCACGCTGCGCCGGGTTCTCGATACCATGGTCAACCGCGTTACGCACCATGTGCTCCAGCGGCGAAATCATACGTTCGAGGATGGTACGGTCCATCTCACCGTCAGCGTTGTGAACGCGCAGTTCGACCTGTTTGTCCAGCTCCAGACTGACCTGACGCACAATACGGCGCAGACGCGGAACCAGACGCTGGAACGGTACCATGCGGGTCTTCATCAGACCTTCCTGCAGTTCCGTGTTAACCCGGCTCTGCTGCAGCAACAGGGTTTCTGCATCGCGGGTCTTGTGACTCAGCGTCTCTTTCAGGTCGAGCAAATCCGAAGCCGATTCCACCAGCGCACGCGACAGCTGCTGCATGGCCGAATAGCGGTCCATTTCCAGCGGATCGAAATCTTCATAATCAGGGCCCTGACGTTCCTGACGGAAGATCACCTGCGCCTCGGTTTCCATATCCAGACGACGCAGCTGATCGCGCAGACGATCAAGCGTCATATCCATCTCTTCGAGAGTATGGGAGAAGTCAGTAACCTGCTGTTCCAGACGACCACGGCCGATGGAAGTTTCACCGGCAAGGTTAACCAGGTTATCGAGCAGATCGGCAGATACTTTCACCAGCTCCTGCGGCGCCTTACGCGCAGCCTGCTGAGCGGCAGCTTTATCCTGTTTTGGTGCTTCCGGCGCTGCACGGCGCAATGGCACAACATTCGAAGCCGGATCGACGGCTGCCGGAGCCGTGTTTTCAATCGGGGCTACTTCAGTAAGAGTCTCTTCAGCTGCACTTTCCTGCGGCTGAATCTCAGCGTCAGCGCTGCTGTCAGGCTCAGCATCAATGGTCAGCGGCTCAACAACCAGGGATTTTTCACCCAGCACTACCAGACCGTCCGAGGCCAGCATGGCTTCAACAGCATCAATCTTATTGATCAGCTCATCCTGACGCTGATAAGCCGACTGGAAGAACGCAGCGGAGCGCTCAATCTGCCCCTGCTGAGCTTTCAGGATATTGGCTTCAAAGTTGTGCGCCAGATCGCCGATCTCAGTCAGACCGGCCAGACGCGCACCGCCTTTCAGGGTGTGCAGCACCCGCTGGGCTTCTTCGGCACCTTCGGTGTTGGCCGGTTCCTGTTCCCAGCTGTGCAGCGCACGATCCAGAGACTCCTGCAGCTCGTGAGCTTCTTCGAGGAAGATCTCCAGAATTTCACGGTCTGACTCATCCAGCGTTTCCGACTGCACCACCGGCACAGGAGGCTGTACGCTTAATTCATCAGCGTCATTTTCTTCAGCTGTCAGCTCATCCAGATCTTCCGGCAACTCGCCATAGGCTTCACCTTTCAGATACTGGCGGATAGCCACAATCATTTCATCCGCAGCCTGCGGGCGTACACCTTCGCGCACAGCATCCAGCTGGCTTCCCAGCTCATCATGGGCACGGTCCAGCAGATCGAAAATCTGCACCTGAACCGCCAGACGGCCGTCATTAATATTTTCGTACAGCGTTTCCAGCTCATGGCAGAGGTCAGCAACTTCCGACAACTCAGCCATACGTGCGCCACCCTTCAGGGTGTGCAGTTCACGCTGCAGCTGGGCAACATGCAGTAAGTTATCCGGATGCTGGCGCCAGCGCTGGATAGCGGTTTCGACGGATTCGGTGATTTCCTGCGCTTCTTCGAGGAAAATCTCCAGAATCTCGTCTTCGTCACCATCTTCTACCGCCGGCAGCGGCAGCATTTCCATTTCGTTGCGCGTTTCGGTCTGTGCTGTTGGCTGAACAACAGGAGGGACAGCAGGCTGCAATTCAGATTCCGCACGTGGCAAATCTTCATCCTGCAGGCCCTGTTCTTCTGGCAGAGCTGACAGCAGCTCTTCGTCGATTTCATCACTCAGGTCGAAGGCAGAACCGGCAACGTCTTCAACCCCGGCATCCGTATCATCGCCGGCATCCAAAACATCATCGGCAATATCGGCCAGAGTAATGTCGTCTTCGTCGATATCAATCGTCAGGTCTGTACTGTCGGCGTCATCAGCGTCGGTGATATCGGTAGCTGTTTCATCGGCAACGATGTCATCCAGCTGCAGTACCGGCAGATCATCGTCGGCGACTTCCGGCAGAGGGAATTGCCAGTTGCGGATGCGCATCAGCAATTCATCCGGACTCTGGGTTTCCTGACCAGCCGCCAGGCAATCCATCATAGCCAGCACGGCTTCATGAGCTTCAGCTGCCAGTGCCAGTAAATCTTCGGTTGGCTCAGCCTGCTCATTCTGGATGCGCAGATAGAGATTATTCAGTGCATCAGCAAGCGCCTGAATATGCGGAACTTCCGCTTCGGCAGCACCGCCAGCAACTTCCTGCAGATCCTGCCCCAGCGCAGTCAGTACGCTGTCATCATGATCTTTATGCCAGCGGTTCAGCAGGCGGTCGGCATCCAGCAGTGAATCCATGCCCTGCGCCAGGAACTGGGCAATCGCCTGTGGATTCGGCCCCCGACGGGAAGAATGCTCAACACGCAGTGGTTCCAGCAGCTGTTTTTCCAGTTGCTGCAGACGCTCAACATAAGCGTCGGCACCCTCAATATGTTCGGCCAGCAGCAGCTCGCGGGTTTCCAGTGCTGAGGCGATCAGCGCCGAACCTGTGGCAATCAGCCCGACGACTTCTGCACTGTTGTTAATCTGGTAGGCACGCAGTTCTTTAACAAGGCGTTCCAGTGGCGAAGCCACATTGGCGATGGCGGTAATACCGGCCATATGCGCACTGCCTTTTAACGTATGCAGCGCACGCTGCAGCTGATCGCTGAGGGCGTTGATAAAGTCTTCTGTACGTGACTCCTGAACAAACTCATCCAGCGTCACCAGATGCGAGCGTGCTTCGCCTTCAAACACTTCCAGCAGAGCGTCGTCTTCATCTTCATCACTGCTGTCTTCCGTCTCGGCGACGGTCTGAGTATCGGCAACGGCCAGCGGCTCTTCTCCGCCTTGCGGCTGCAGTGTCTGAGAAAAGGCAGCAACACTCTCACCAGCGGCCAGAGCGGTGGCGTAATCCATCAGGGGTTGTGTCGGGATGGATGCAGGACGCTTCTGGCGGAAATCATCAATCAGCAATGGCAGCTGGGTGATTACATGGTCAACCAGTGCAATCAGGTTGGCATCAATCTCAATGGTGTTGTCGAGTACACGGTTAAACATGTTCTCAATGGACCAGGCCAGCTCACCGATAAATTCGGCTCTGACCATACGGCCACTGCCTTTCAGAGTATGGAATGCACGACGCACAGTGGTCAGCGCTTCCTTATCGGCGGGATCTGATACCAGTTGTGGCCAGAATTCATTCAGGGTTTCGGTCACTTCCTCAGCTTCTTCGAGGAAGATTTCGATAATTTCATCGTCGATCAGGTCGTCGTCATCGTCATCCGCAACGTTTGCCGTAACAATTTCCGCTTCAGAAACAACCTCTGCACTGTCGGACTCTGCAACTGTAATATCGTATTCTGCAGCACTCTGTTCTTCTGCAGCCTGCTCTTCACGCAGGTGATCGACCAGCTCATGCAAATCAGCCGTATCATCTTCCGCCTGCAGCTCGTCAAAATCGAAACTGATATCCTCACCAGCCACACTATCCAGGCTGACCACATTATCGTCGCGGTCAATTTCAGGCTCTGGCAATTCAATATCGGTTACGGCATCAGGGCCAACATCGTCGGCGCTCAGATCAAGATCGGCTTCTTCCAGCTGTACAGCCTGATGCAGCTCGGGTTCTGCATGAACAATCTCTGCGTCTTCATCGTCATCAATAGCAAGTGCTTCGCCAAACGAAGTGACATCTACTTCCGGCAGGTTTTCATCCCCTTCAAAGGAAATATCATCGAGCGAGTCGTTCAATGATTCTGTCGCCGGTAAGTCCTGCAGTGAGACTTCGGCTTTATCCAGCAACTCAGCACCGGCACTGCGCGGGTTCTCAGAGTAACGCTCAATAAAGTATTCAACACCACTCAGGACGTCGGCCAGAATATCCAGCACCGACCATTGTGGCTTCAGACGTTCATCAATGAGCTGCGTTTGCACAAAAGCGGCAGCACGCGACAGGATACCCGCCACCCGTGGCAGCGGGATCATGTTCAGCGAACCTTCAATGGTGTGCAGCAAGCCCGGAACATCCTGCAGCTCGTCAACCGACCATTGTTTGGCGATGTATTCAACGATGGCGTCTTTTACCTGCTCCAGCACATTACGCGCTTCGCGCAGTACCGCCTTCTGAGCATCAGACAGGGTGCTTTCACCGGCATGGGCATTCAGGTCACCCTCACGCTGCATGCCACTGAGGGTGGCTTCGATATACAGCAAGGCTCCGGCCATATCGAGCAGATGACTGTCATCAATATCACCACTGTCCAGCAGACGGGCAACCAGACTCTGCTGTTCCTGCATCACCTTACGCGGCATGCCCAGACCGAGCATACCCATGGTATCGGCAACCTGTTTCAGGTTTGGCGCAATCGCTGCCAGAGAATCTTTACGGTCATCGTCACTGCGTACCAGCAGATCAAGACGATCTTTAATAGCCGCAATTTCTTCCACCAGTGCGCCCAGCACATGACCGACGGTATCGCGGTCGGGGCCGGATAACGCATCACGTTCCTGCTGGATTTCTGCTTCTGTCGGCAGCGCCTGACGCAGACCAAACTGTTCCTGTGCCTGACGGATAGCTTCACCACTGACATCTGTACGGGCGACATAAAACAGCAGGTTCTTCAGCAGCTCATCCGATGGCGGCTGATTAATGGCCGCCGCGCCTTCTTCAATGGCGGTTTTCAGCAAATGATCCAACTGACGCAGCAGTTGTTTCGCACTGTTTGGCAAATGCTGCTGCTTGAGCAGCCATTCGCTGAATGCCAGCGCCGGCAACCACACCAGACCCTGTGGCGTTTTACCCAGCGCTTTGTGCAGTCGGGCGAAGGCTTTGTTCAGGTATTGTTTGGCGACATCCGGCTGTTTGTTCTGCAGCAACTGCAGGGTGGCAGTCTGCAGCATCTGACGGATTTTGCGTGCCCAGTTACGGAAATCATCACTGGCATAAGTCGCCGCCTGAGCGTCGGTCAGTGCAGCATTCTGCTGAATGTTCGGGGCGAACAGAGCCGTTTCAGACAGGAAGCTTTCGCCCCGCGCTGAACGCAGTTCGTTAAGAATTGGCAGCAGTACCACCGGCAGATCGCGGCGACCGACTTTGACGTGCTCAAGGTAATGCGGCAGCTGAATAATGGCCTGCATCAGCACTTCGAGACCGTCGCGCTCATTGCCCAGCGCAGAGTCGGCCAGCGCTGACGCGATAGCCTCCATCTCTTCAGCCAGCAGAGCGGCACCATAGAATTCGACCATCTGCAGAGTACCGTGAATCTGATGCAGGTAACTCAGGCAGAATTTCAGCCGGCTTTTGTCCTGGGGATTCTCCACATAAGCTTCCAGCGCCTGCTGGGCCTGTTGCAGAGTCTCTTCGATTTCCCCTTTTACCCATTCCAGGGCGATGTAGTCCTGGCTCATCGCCTTGTGGTCTCCCCTGTCGAATTCGATTGCTTACGCACAAACGCGGATACCCGGCTGCTATGAACCTGTTCCAGTAACGGATGCTGCCAGTCCACCATTTCCCCAAGACCAATCACTAATATGCCACCGGGAGCGAGACGCTCGGCGAGGACATTAAGAATTTCACGGCGACGCCAGCGACGGAAATAAATCAGTACATTCTGGCAATAAATAACATGCTGAGACTGCAGCGGGCAGTTGGCCAGATTCAGGATATTAACCTGACTGAAACAACAGCGCTGACGCAGCGTGTCGGATACCTGCACCGGGCTGCCCGGCTGCAGATCCCTGAACCCCAGCTGGCGGTATTCATCCGCAACCCAATCGAGGGCACGTGGCTGATAACGGCCGGCACGGGCTTTACGTAATACGATGGTGGATATATCAGTGCCGGTGACGGCATAACGTTTACCCTGTGGAGTCAGGTAACGCTCTGCCACCATGGCCAGGCTGTAGGCTTCTTCGCCGGAAGAGCAACCGACACTCCAGAATTCCAGCGTGTCATCGCTGCCAGCTTCTGCTGCTTTTTGCTGCACAAATTGTTCAACAAAAGCAAAAGCATCGGGATCACGGAAGAAGCGGGTTTCCTGAACGGTCAGACGGTCGACCAACGTGCTCCATTCAATCGCACCCGAGGCACCATTAACAATGCGCTCGTAGTATTCCTGATAGTTGTCACAGCCGACTTCGCGCATCCGCAGACCAAGACTGGTCTGCAGAAACGAGCGGCGTTGTGGCGCCAGGCACATCCCGGTGCGCTCTTCCAGCAGACTCTGCCAGCGAACGAACTGAGCGTCGTCCATTTCCGGAACGGTGCTCAAACCTGTACGTAACTGATGGTTCATTAAAAGTCATCCAACCATCTGTCAGGTTACAGCACCTGTCGTTGATGAAGGTCCAGCTCTGCTTCCGGCAGCTTGAAGCCGGCTACGGATTCACGCAGCTTGTTGGCCATTTCCGCCAGATTACCAATCGACTTCGCGGTTGCAGTAGTACCCGCAGAAGTCTGCGAAGTAATTTCCTGAATAACGTTCATCGTGTTGGAAATATGACCCGCAGACGATGCCTGCTGACGGGCTGCGTTGGAAATGTTCTGAATCAGTTCCGCAAGGTTTTTAGATACGTTTTCAATTTCTTCCAGTGCCACACCCGCGTCCTGCGCCAGGCGTGCACCGCGCACCACCTCGGAGGTGGTGGTTTCCATCGAGATTACCGCCTCGTTGGTATCGTTCTGAATCGTTTTAACCAGTGCTTCAATCTGCTTGGTCGCAGCGGCTGAACGTTCTGCCAGACGCTGTACCTCGTCCGCAACCACCGCGAAGCCCCGGCCGGCGTCACCGGCCATGGATGCCTGAATCGCAGCGTTCAGGGACAGAATGTTGGTCTGGTCAGCAATATCGGTAATCAGGGAGATGATGTCACCAATCTCCTGTGAGGATTCACCCAGACGTTTAATACGCTTGGAGGTTTCCTGAATCTGTTCACGGATGTTATCCATGCCGTTGATGGTCGCCTGTACCACTTCCGCACCTTTGTTGGCGATCGCTACCGACCGCTCCGCAACCGCAGATGATTCCGAGGCGTTGGCCGATACCTGGTCAATGGACACCGCCATCTCGTTGATCGCCGCAGAAGCACCGGCAATTTCCTGCGCCTGGTGTTCAGAAGCTTCCGCCAGGTGCATCGCTGTTGCCTGAGTTTCCTGGGCCGCCGAAGATACCTGTACCGCTGTTTCGTTAATCGCCGATACCAGAGAGCGCATCTGGTCGATCGCGTAGTTGATGGAGTCAGCAATCGCACCGGTAAAGTCTTCGGTTACCGTCGCAGAGGCTGTTAAGTCACCGTCCGCAAGGTCAGCAATTTCGTCCAGCAGACGCAGAATCGCCATCTGGTTCTGTTCGTTCTTATTCGCCGTTGCATCCAGGTCGCGACGGGTTTCGCGGTAAGACACCACACCAAACGCCATCATCATTACCAGTGCCAGTACCGCAGAGATATAACCAACGGCCTGCAGAATGCCCCGCTCACCGGCACCCGCCTGAATGGTTTCAGTCAGCTTGGACGTCTGGTCCAGCAGCGTACGGGAATCGTTAAAGATAGAGTCCGATGCTTCACGCACCTGGAACAGTTCAGGAGAGGTTTCCAGAATCTCATCAACGGAGCCGGATACGAATTCAAACAGTTCAGCAACTTCCGCCAATGCGTAAATTGCTTCTTCATCTTTTACCTGAGAGATGTTCATGGCCACGTTGCCCTGAATCATACCGTTCAGTACGCGGCCAAACAGCGAGGCGTCACGGCCAAAGGCGTCCGCGGCCATTACCGCATCTTCACCACCGGCCAGTACTTTGTTAACGGAACGTACGATACGTTCTGCCAGCCAGGACTGACGCTGTGCTACCGCAACCTGATCGGCCGGCGCACCGTTATCCAGCAGAATTTCTACAATCTCGTCGTATTCCACCTGCAGCTGCGGAATGGTTTCTGCCAGCGTCGCGGCAACTTCGTGGAGGGAGAGAATAATATCCTGAGCACGGATAATCTGGTCAGCGTTACCCTGAACCTTATTCCAGACGCCTTCTACGTTGGTCATGGTAGCAACTTCTGCTGCCGGCAGGCCGTTAGCAGAATCACCCTTGGTCAGGTAACCCCAGCGGGTCGCGAAGTTATCACGGGCAATTTTCAACTGACCGAATGCTTCCCGTTTACCACCCGCGGCTTCTACCGCGTTCTTTGCCAGTTCCTGCGACAGTACGCGCAGCTCACCGGCGTGATCAATGTATTGCTCATCCTGGTTCGCCAAGCGGTTTACGTACACCGTAATACCGATAAACACCGCCAGAAACACGAACAACAGACCTGCCAGAACACCGTTAATCCGGTTTCTGAAGACCGTCGACAAGACGCTTCCTGTATTTCCGCTCATGCCGTTCTCTCCACACTCACTGCATGTATTTTAATTATTATCTGCCTGATGGCAGATTCGATCAGATTACCTAACCATACCCGCTGCGCGGGCATTGTTATACCGCAATCTGCAGGAACTCCGGCGCCCGGATCAGCTCACGCAACTGAAATACCGGCCACTCGCGCCCATCCCGCTCGAAACCATGTTCTACAAATTTTCTGAAAGCCGGATCAAGTTCGGAAACATCCACCCGGCGATCGACTGCAAATTGCTGCATCCCCAACACAGCATCCACCAACAGGCCCGTCAGGTGGTCGTCCTGTTCGACGACCAAAACCCGGCGACTACGCCAGTTGGCTTTGGATGGCAGACCCAGAAGGCCCGCCAGATCCATAACCGGCACCATGCGCCCACGCACATTGGCCACACCCAGAACCCAGCTGCGCACACCCGGCACTTTGGTCAGACGTGGCGGCTGCAGAATTTCCGCGACATCAATCATGTCTGCAGCAAAGGTCTGACCGGCAAGCATAAAGCCTACGCCACGCCAGTAAGAAACCGCTTCCACCTGTTGCGGCAAAGCCGACGCGTTGCGTCGGCTACGTTCGGCGATGTCCAGCAGCTGCGCGTACGGATGCATATCAGCCAGCCATTACGGAAGCAATCTCGGACAGCAGGGTTGCTTCTGCAACCGGCTTAACCAGATAACCACTGGCGCCCTGACGCTTACCCCATACACGGTCAGTTTCCTGATCCTTGGTGGTGACAATAATCACCGGAATATGCTGAGTTTCCGGATCTTTGGTCAGCTGACGCGTTGCCTGAAAACCATTAAGGCCCGGCATCACGATATCCATCAGCACTACATCCGGCTTTTCCTTGCGCGCCAGTGCCACACCATCAGCACCGTTTTCTGCGGTCAGAACTTCGTGACCATTTTTCTCCAGCATGGAGCGGAACGCTTCAGTTTCTGTCGGAGAATCATCTACTACCAAAATACGGGCCATGCCTGTTACCTCTTAAAACTCTTTCAGCTGTCGCTGGCTCAGGATTTTACGTACTGACGAATTGAACCCAACAGCTCTTCCTTACTGAAAGGCTTGGTCAAATATTCATCAGATCCAACAATGCGCCCTTTAGCTTTATCGAACAAACCGTCTTTACTGGACAACATGATTACCGGTGTCGATTTGAATTTGGAGTTATTTTTGATCAGGGCGCAGGTCTGATAACCATCCAGACGCGGCATCATGATATCGACAAAGATGATATCCGGGTGAGTATCGGCAATCTTGGCCAGCGCATCAAAACCGTCTGTGGCGGTAATGACTTCACAGCCGACCTTTTTAAGCAAAGTCTCAGCCGTACGACGAATGGTTTTACTGTCGTCGATGACCATGACTTTAATATTCTGAAAGTTATCGTCCATAGGGAGGCCTTTAACCATCCATTTCTTATGTTTTAGTGAGCGGTTGTGTTCAACAATCGCAGGAGACGCCATTGCGCACGTTTGTATCACAGATTATGCAACAAAGGCTAGGCCGGCGCGCTGCGCTGCGTCACACAATTAAGTTACGCCGCCGGGACAATGCATAGGTTACACTGGCGCCATCGTTGAGCACCTGATCTTACGGAGCCTTTATATGAGCATTAAACTGGGTGTGGTGATGGACCCCATCGCCGACATCGCCTTTAAAAAGGACACCTCACTTGCCCTGCTGCACGCCGCTCAGGAACGTGGCTGTGAACTCTTTTATATGGAGCAGAGCGACCTGTCGATTCAGAACGGCAAAGCCATGGGGCGCATGGCGCCGTTAAAAGTCGCCATGAATCCGGATCACTGGTTCGATCTGGGTGACTACCGCGAGCAGCCGCTGGCTGAGCTGAACATCATTCTGATGCGCAAAGACCCACCGTTCGACAGCGAGTTTATCTACAGCACCTACATCCTTGAGCGTGCCGAACAGGAAGGCGTTCTGGTTGCCAACAAGCCACAGAGTCTGCGCGACTGCAATGAGAAGGTATTCGCCACGGCATTCCCGGAACTGATGAGCCCGACCATCGTTACCCGCCGCGCCGATCTGCTGAAGGCTTTCCATAAAGAGCATGGTGATGTCATTTTCAAACCACTCGATGGCATGGGCGGCTCCTCTATATTCCGTCTGCGCGCCGACGACCCGAACGTCAGCGTCATCATTGAGACCCTGACCAACCATGGCAGCCAGCAAATCATGGCGCAGCGTTTTATCCCGGAAATCACCGCCGGCGACAAACGTATCCTGATGATTGATGGCGAGCCTGTGCCTTTTTGCCTGGCGCGCATTCCGGCGCAGGGCGAAACCCGCGGCAACCTGGCCGCCGGTGGTCAGGGCGTTACCCAACCTCTGAGTGATGAAAACCGCGCCATTGCCGAAAAAGTCGGACCTGTCCTGAAAGAAAAAGGCCTGTATTTTGTTGGCCTCGACATCATCGGCAACAACCTGACGGAAATTAACGTCACCAGCCCAACCTGCGTGCGTGAAATCAGCCGTGATTCCGGCATTGACGTGGCCGGTCTGCTGATCGACTGCCTGCTGGCCAAGCTGAACACGCCAGAAGTCTGAGGTCTGAAGCCTGACGTCCTGCAGCCGGCGTCAGGCCTCCAGCTTACTGCCGCCGATTATGGACAAATCCGCCCTGAAAGCGCAGACTTGCACCCGTTTTCCGGACTTTAAACAGGTACTTCCGCACGCATGTCAGCCACCGCCGTGACCAGCTCCGATCGCTTGTCCTTCGCCCTGTTTCTGGCTCTGCTGATCCATGCCGTTCTTATTCTCGGCATCAGCTTCACCGCCAGCGACCGCGATAACCTGTCCAAGACGCTGGAAGTCACCCTGGCGACCTACAAAAGCGACAAAGCGCCGGAACAGGCCGATTTTCTCGCTCAGGAAAATCAGGAAGGCAGCGGCACCTTAGATGAAGCGCGCATGCTGACCACCGATGTCGAAGCCACCTTCCACGCCAACGAAATCAACGAAACCTCACCGCAGGAACAACAGGCCAGCGCGCCGCGTCAGGTACAGGGTGATCGCCAGCTGGTGACCACCAGCGGCAGCAGCCGCAATAGAGCGCCCAGCAGGCAGGAGCGCTTCAGCGTGCAGACTGATAAGCCCGACGGTCCGGAAAAAACCTTACTGGAACGCAGCCTGGAAATGGCCAGCCTTGAAGCCAAGCTCGACTCTGAACGGCAGGCTTATGCTAAAAAACCACGTATTCAGCGCCTGACAGCCTCATCCACCATGAAGGCCAACGATGCCTATTACGTGAACAGCTGGCGGCACAAGATTGAACAGATGGGTGCCCTGAACTATCCACGCGAAGCGGAAAGCTGCTTCGACAACTGCCGCCTGCGTCTGCTGGTTGCCATCAACCCCGATGGCACCATCAACGAGCTGCGCATTCTCGAATCATCCGGTAAAAAAGTGCTCGATGATGCCGCGCTGCGCATTGTGCGCCTGTCTGCCCCTTTCGCTCCTTTTACCGAAGAAATGCGCAAGCAGACCGATATTCTGGAAATTATCCGTACCTGGCAGTTCAAGGGTAACCGCTACATTTCGGACGCCAATTAATGCAACAGCTTAACAGCCTGAAAAACCATCTGTTGATTGCCATGCCACAACTGGAAGACTCCTGGTTTGCCGGCACCGTCACCTATCTGTGTGAACACAACGCCGACGGCGCCATGGGCATCGTGCTGAACAAACCGCTGCCGGTTACCTTTCACGAGATCTGTGAACAGCTGGAAATCACCCGCCTGGCCGGTATCGATCCGGAGATTTACGCCGGCGGCCCGGTCAGCCAGGAACATGGCTTTATATTGCACCGTCAGCAGGGCAACTGGGGGGCGACGCTGAATGTCACCGAACAGGCACACCTGACCTCGTCAAAAGATATTCTCAAGGCCATCGCCGCCGGTTCCGGCCCGCAGGATTACCGCCTGACTCTGGGTTACGCCGGTTGGGATGCACAGCAGCTGGACGAAGAAATACTGGCCAACTCCTGGCTCACCATTGAAGCCACCGAACATCTGTTGTTTGAAGTGCCCCACGACGAGCTGTATCAGGCCGCGCTCAGCCAGCTTGGCGTCAGTGCCGAATTTCTGAGTTCCGATGCGGGGCATGCCTGATGAGCAGCCCGGCACCGTCGGCGCGGGTTAAAACCCTGCTGGCTTTTGATTTCGGCACCCAGCGGATCGGCATCGCCACCGGCCAGCGCATCAGCGCCACCGCCCGCCCACTGAATCCGGTTAAAGCGCGCGACGGCGTACCCGACTGGGATGTACTGCAGCGCATTATTGATGAGTGGCAGCCCGATGCCTTTGTCGTTGGTCTGCCGCTGAATATGGATGGCACAGCCAGCGATATGAGCCGCCGCGCGAAGAAGTTTGCCGGGCGTCTCGAAGGCCGTTTTCACCGCCCGTCGTTTACCCATGACGAGCGCCTGAGCAGTTACGAAGCCAAAGGCATGGTAATCGCCCAGGGTGGCAGCCGCGATTTTGGCGCCAACTCGGTGGACGGTATTGCCGCACAATTAATTCTCGAAAGCTGGATGGCGGCCTGGCCATTAACCGACACGCCGCCTGAATAAAGGACACCTATGCATCTGCCTGATATCGAACAAACCTGTACCGAGCTGGGCCAGCGTCTGGCGGCTTATCTGCAACAGAACCATATTGAACAACCGCTGCTGGTCGGTATCCGTACCGGTGGCGTATGGATTGCCGAACGCCTGCAACAACAACTGCAGACCGAAGACGGCGTCAGCACCCTCGACATCAGCTTCTACCGTGACGATTTCACCCGTCACGGCCTGCACCCGCAGGTCATGGGCTCCGAGCTGCCGGACAGCATCGAAGACCGCCACATTATTCTGATCGACGACGTCGTGATGAGCGGCCGCACCATCCGCGCCGCCATGAACGAGCTGTTCGATTATGGCCGCCCGGCCAGCATCAGCCTGGTCTGTTTGCTGGATATCGGCCGCCGCGAACTCCCTATCCAGCCAGACCTGTGCGGTGTCCGGCTGGAACTGGAAGAAGGCCAGCTGGTTAAGTTAAGTGGCCCGCAGCCACTGCAGCTGACCCTGTCCTGATCACCACCTGACTGACCAACATATTGTGAGTAGCAACAATGACCACTGACCCAAGCCAGGTGCAGCTGACCGCCGACGGGCGTCTGAAGCACTTCCTCACCACCGAGGGCCTGAGCCGTGAACTCCTGACCGAGATTCTCGACACCGCCGATTCTTTTATCAGCACTCAGGAGCGGGACGTGAAAAAAGTCCCGCTGCTGCGCGGCAAGACCGTGGTCAACCTGTTCTTCGAGAACAGTACCCGTACCCGTTCCACCTTCGAGCTGGCGGCCAAGCGCCTGTCGGCCGATATTCTTAACCTCGATATCGCCAAATCCGCGACCGCCAAGGGCGAAACCCTGATGGATACGCTGTGGAACCTCGAGGCCATGTATTCCGATATGTTCGTCGTGCGTCATGCCGATTCCGGTGCCGCCCACTTTATTGCCGAACACGTCACCCCCAACGTTGCCATCATCAACGCCGGCGACGGTCGCCACGCGCATCCGACTCAGGCGATGCTGGATATGCTCACTATCCGCCGCCATCAGGGTTCTATCGAAGGTAAAATCGTTGCCATCGTCGGCGATATTCTGCATTCCCGTGTTGCCCGTTCACAGATTCATGCGCTGCGTACTTTAGGTGCCGCCGAAATCCGCGTGATCGGCCCCGGCACCCTGCTGCCGCGCGA
The DNA here is from genome assembly GCF_002335285.1 of Thalassolituus sp. UBA2009. NCBI lineage: Bacteria > Pseudomonadati > Pseudomonadota > Gammaproteobacteria > Oceanospirillales > Oceanospirillaceae > Thalassolituus > Thalassolituus sp. UBA2009. The sequence goes on along the minus strand of NZ_DDCJ01000043.1, from coordinate 61,184 downwards.
TATCGAAGCGCTGGGCTGTAAAGCTTACTACCGTATGGAAGACGGCCTGAAAGACTGCGATGTGATCATCATGCTGCGCCTGCAGAAAGAACGTATGCAAAACGCTCTGCTGCCGAGCGAAGGCGAATTCTTCAAGCTCTACGGCCTGACCGAAGAGAAGCTGACCTACGCCAAACCCGATGCCATCGTTATGCATCCGGGGCCGATTAACCGCGGCGTCGAGATTGAATCCAACGTCGCCGACGGCCCGCAATCGGTGATCCTCAATCAGGTCAGCTACGGTATCGCCGTGCGTATGGCGGTCATGGCCATGGCCATGAGTGGTCAGCAGCAGGAGCGTAACGAACTCGCCGAACAAAACATCGAGCAGAACAACGAACACAATAACGAGCCGGATCAGGAGGAGGCATAAGCATGAGATACCTGCATATTGAAAACGCCCGCCTGATCGACCCGTCACAGAATCTGGATCAGGTCACCGATGTTTACGTCGCTGAAGGACGCATCCACGCCATTGGCCACAAACCAGCGAGCGGCGGTATTGAGCACAGTATCGACGCCAGTGGCCTGTTACTGGTGCCCGGCCTGATCGATCTTGGTGCTCACCTGGCCGAACCGGGTTTTACCCATAAAGGCTCCATCGCCAGCGAAACCCGCGCCGCCTGCGCCAGTGGCTTTACCCACGTTTGCGCCTTACCGGACACCAAACCGGTGGCCGACAGCCCGGCAGTGATTCAGTTAATTCAGGAAAAAGCCGCCAAAGCCGGCTTTGCCAAAGTACTGCCGCTGGGCGCCCTGACCCAGGGTCTGGCCGGTGAGCAGCTGGCCTCTATGTTCAGCCTGCGCGAAGCCGGTTGTGTGGCACTGAGCAACGCCCGCGCGCCGTTCAAAGACAGTTATGTACTGCGCCGGGTAATGGAATACGCCGCGACTTACGACATTCCGGTATTCCTTAACCCCGACGACGCTGCGCTGTCGGATGGCGGCTGTATGCACGAAGGCCCGACCGCTACCCGTCTGGGCCTGACCGGTATTCCGCAAACCGCCGAAACCATCGCCCTGGCGCAGATGCTGTTACTGGTTGAGCAGACCGGCGTACGTGCGCATATCAGCCAGATCAGCTGCGCGCGCAGTGTGCGCATGCTGGCACAGGCACGTGAGCAGGGTATCCGCGTCAGTGCCGACACCCCGCTGGCCAACCTGATTTATACCGACGAAGCCGTTACCGGCTACAACAGCCAGTTCAATGTGCAGCCACCACTGCGCAGTGAAAGCGACCGTCAGGCCCTGCTTGCCGCCGTTAACGCCGGTGAACTGGCCATCAGCTCCAACCACCGTCCGCATGAAGTGGCCGCCAAGAAAGCACCTTTTGCCGATGCCGAACCAGGCATGAGTATTTTTGATGGTTTCCTGCCGCTGGCACTGCAACTTGTGGAACGCGGCGAGCTGGAATTATCGGCCTTTATCCGCGCCACCAGCGCCTTACCGGCGCAGGTTCTGGGCCAGAATCAGTCACTGAGCGAAGGTAACTGGTTTAATGCGGTGCTGATTAATCCGGATGCTGAGCAAAGCTTCCGCCGCTCGACGCTGCTGTCAAAAGGACGGAACAGCCCGGTGGCCGGCAAGACCTTAAAAGGCGCGGTTAACGCCGTGTTTATTGATGGCCGGAAAGTGTTTGGCTGATCGTTAACAAACCCAAACGCTGAATAATAAAAAAGCCGCAGAATCTGCGGCTTTTTTATGTGTGGTGAATGATCGCTATGCGGGTTCGCATGCATTAGACGGCATCCGGTCCACGATAAATCCCCTGCACCGAATTAAGCGTATGCCAGTACAGCACCGGACCATTGGCTGTTGCCAGTTCATCACGCAAGGCCGCCAGCGCTTTAGCGGTGTAGGTGCATTCAGACTGTACGGTTAAACCATCGGCCCAGCGCTGATTACGGAACCATTGCTCAGCCTGCTCACCGGCCGCCGAGGCAACGCCATAGCCCTCGCCATAATACTGGTCGAGCAGTACCGGTTGCGGAATATTGAATGGCGGAATGCCGCCCTGCAAACGCAGTAAATATTGCTGCGTCTGCTGCATTAATTGTTTCACCGTCGCCACGGTGCAGGCAGGAAAAGGGCCAAGATGCGCAGGTGCCACGCGCACACCAATAACCCGCGACGGCAGACCGGCAAGCGCCACGCCCAACGTCAGACCGGCTAAGGTCGCACTGGAGCCCACCGGGCAAATAATGGTTTCCGGCACTGGGCATTCTCCCCGTTCAATCTGCTCACGTAATTCAAACGCAGCATCAATAAAGGCAATAACGCCCTGCAGCGACGAGCCTCCGGCAAATAAATATTCGGTCTGTTTGCGGCGCAATAACCGGTCACGGATCTGCAGAGTATAAAAACGCAGTACGGTATTCAGCAGGCTGCCGCAATAACGCAGCGTCGCACCATAGCGCTGCATCACCTGCAGGTTTTTTCTGACGGACGGACTCTGCGGCTGATCGAACAGAAGAATCTCACAGTCAAAACCCAGCGCTTTACTGTGCACGGCGCAGGCCACACCGTGATTGGTGCCGGTGCCGCCAAAGGTCAGCAGGCGGGTTTTTCCTTCTGCCTGCATTTTGCCGAAAATAAACGCCAGCTTGCGGCTTTTATTACCGCCATAAACCGCATTGGTTAAATCATCGTGCTTAAGCCAGAGTTGCGGCGTATCGAGGCTATGGGTAACAGGTGTCGGAATCTGCTGGCCGGGAATATCCGCCAGCGGAATGAGCTTTTGCAGCACAGGATAAGCTTTGAATAAAGGAGATGAAGACACCAGCAGACTCCGGCCAAAAGTGCATTGTAAGACGACGGTGCAATCTTCCGCAGGTCTTACAATGCCAATGGTGCTGCTGCTCTGAAATTAAGCCCAAAATTAAGCCCAAAATTAAGCCCAAAATTAAGATCAGGAATTAAGGCCAGGGATAATCCGCGACCGGCAATCCCATTGCCTGCAGTTCCGCCACCACAATACGGCGATATTTCACCACATCGCCGACGTCCGTTTGTCTCAGCCTTGCCACTTCTTCCGCGCTGAACGGCTGGAAATTTGCCCGCAGGGAAGTCCCGCCCCAACGTTGCATGATGTAATTCATCACCTCGGCAATTTCATTATCACTCAGACTGGCCCCCACCACGCCGGGTACGTGCATCAGATATTCACGGCCGCGTTCGGTTTCGGCAAATGAGGCAACGTAATTATTAAAATCGGGAATACCTCCCGCCGGAGAACCTGCGCCATCCGGACGATGACAGCCCAGACAACGCAGCACATAGTTAGCCTGCGGGCTGAGTTCACCCTGTGGGGCCGGAGCTGACTTTATCTGCGCAACATCATCGGCAGCCTGACTATAAGCGCACGACCCTGCTGACAGTGCCAGCAGCAGACTGCCGCGCAACAACCAGGCCGCAGCCATTTTTGTGTGCATTTTCCCGTCTTGTTTATTGTGCATTTTTCCGTACTCCGCGCAGCTGGCTGTGAGACTGAGGCGTGTTGCGGGCGTGCTCCAGCACCTCATCAGCCAGCACTGCATTCAGACCGTTAAGATCGTCCAGCACATAGGCGGCCAGCGCTTTCATTTGTGCCGCCGTTAAATCCGCCTGCGCTGGCATCACCAGGCCGTAATAACCGATGCCATCCACTTCGATAGTGCCGGACAAACCGTTATTTAATACGCCCCAGAAATACGCCGGAGCCTGTTCGGCCAGTGCCGGCCACAGCATGCTGTTCACCAGTGGCGGTGCCAGCCCCGGCGTACCAATACCACCCGGCTGGTGACAGGCCGCACAACGCTGGTTAAACAGCGCTTCGCCATTATTCTCAGTTGCTCCGGCAGCAGACACCGGAGCCGCCAGCGCGGCTCCCAGTGCTGCCAGCGAGAGCAGAGATAAGGTGAATTTTTTCAGAACCATCATCTCAGCTCCCGCTTCAGGCGTCTGCCATACCAACCAGCACAGCAACGGTGCAGTGATAACCCTGCGACGCGTTGGCCATACACCAGTTAATGTCGTTATGCAGACCCATACGGTAACCCGGACGCTCCCGCTCGCTGGTAAAGCAGAAGGTGCCGTTGCACTCCACTTTGCCGCAGCAGTCGTTGTACGACACCAAATAATCTTTATCGTCATTCGGGTTGCGGCAGGTGCCAACCCAGGACACTTTGGACGCTTCCGAGCCCGGCGGACAGCTGGTTAATGTGCCGCCACAGTCGTTGCACAGATTGCCGTCGAGCGCGCAGTAGCGCCAGTATTCACAGGCGGTCGGATCATTCGGATCGGCCGGGGCTTCGTCTTCCGCTTCTCCGGCCCAGGCTTTGCCGGCATTACGGTCAAAGGGCAGAACCGGCAGCATGGCGCTGCCCAGCATCAGCATCCCGGCGCGGCTTAAAAAACTGCGGCGGCTGCTGCGCTGTGCGACTTTGCGGGTTAAATGTTCGGTGCCTTTATCCAGGCCGGTTAATACGCTGTCGAAAAATCGTTTCATAGTGATATCTCTTGTTGCCTAAAAATCGTTGCCTACTGAGTGATGCTCAGGAGTTGTTTGCTCAGGAGTGGCTTGTTCAGGAATGCTGTTCAAGAAAACTCTGTACCGAGCCAACACCCATTTCCATGGCATTGAACAGACTCTCAAGCTGCTCGCGGCTGTTGATCAGACCTTTCGAGCGGATCACGCCCTGCTTATCCATCAGCACCGCAAACGGCAGACGCGATACGCGGTAACCCAGCCCCAGTTCGGTCGACAGTACGTATGGAAAATCCTGCAGGCCAACGTGCTGAATAAAGCGCTGGTGTTTTTCTTCTTCGCCATCGGAAGCCAGCACCACATCCAGCCAGTCTTTTTCACTGGCTTTTACCGAGCGCAGAATCGGCAGCAGTTTTTTACATACCGGACAGGTCGGCGACAGGAAAAACACCAGCATGGCTTTTTCTTTATCGCGACCAATATGCACGGCACCACCGGTCAGGCTGTTAAGGGTAAAGGCCGGGGTTAAATCACCGACTTTCGGCCCGGAGTCATTCATCAACGCACCCATCGGCGCGATACGTTCAAACAACACGCCGATCTGGCGGGCCAGCACAAAAAATGCGAGGGCCAGCGCCATTACGGCAACAAATAAAAATGCGACAGCAAAATACAAAGCAGTCATAACGACCTCTTAAATTCGTTTCAGTGAGTTGGCCATTTCACTGATGGCCAGCAGGTTGGCGTTCACCTGCTCAAATAACAGGAAGGCGAGCCACAGAAAGACAGCAGCAGCGATGGCCACCACGATTTCGGCGCTCTGCAGTGCTTCCGGCAGACCGAGCAATGGCAGCAGAGCGAAGACCATCAGCAGCGCATTACGCAGCAACAGGGTTTTGCTCAGCAGTTGCGGAGTACCGCCACAGCCACATTCAATGCGGGTATGACCGCGACGGATATTGATGCCCATAGCGATGGCATATCCCCCGAGCAACAGCGCCGCCAGCACCAGTCCGGCAGCACGGCTGGCGCTGAATAACAGCATCAGCACCAGCGCGCCTTCGAGGGCCAGCAAGGCAGCAGCAGCGGGCTTAACCAAAGCTTCCGGCAGCAACTCGTAGTCGGCGACAAAGCCCTGGAATTCGAGAAAATCCAGTGCTTTGTGCAGTGCTGCGCGCAGGAATACCAGCAGGGTAAACACCAGCAGCGTGAGGCTCGCCAGTGGCAGTAATTCAGTCATGAGACACCGCCAGCGAGGTGGTCCAACCGGCTTTTTCGTCGGCCGCCGCCTTCTCAAACATAAAGTCGCCATCGCCGCTCAGTACGTACTTATCGATGGTTTCGTCTTCTTCATTGGAGCCGAACAGCACCGGGGTTTTGCCCTCAGTCACACTCAGCGCCACCATGTGCGGTGCCGGAGAACGGCTGATGAGTTTTTTCTTTTTCAGACTGTAAGCCCAGATTTCTTCAGAGCCGTTTTTATGGCTGCCGTCATAAGCGCCTGAATGCATCAGCATAAACACCATATCCAGCGTGCTGCTGTAAGCCGTGATGGCATAACCACCCGGAGCCCAGTCACCTTCGATGCCGGTATTCACCTGCAGTTTTTCTTTGATTTTTACGGTTTTGCCACTGTCATCGGCGAGGTACAGGGCTCCGCCGAAGGTGGTCAGGATCAGCTCACCGTTTTTACGGCGTTCGCTGTGGATATAAATCGGGTCGGCATCCACATCGAATAATTTGCCCGATGCTTCAACACTGTATTCCTTACCTTTCAGGGTGAAAGTTTTCAGCTGTCCGGTACCACAGGGCGTACTGAAGCTAGAGCCTTCCAGTGCCGGATAAACTCCGTAACATCCCGGGGTCGGCACTTCAGTAATCACTTCGCCGGCGGCAATATCAATTACCGAAACTGAGGTGGCCGGTGTGGCATTCTGCACATACAGCAGTTTTTCATCGGCGCTTAATTCCAGTAGCTGGGTCATGCCGATGGCTTTTACGGCTTTATTAGGCACGATGATTTCTTTCTTACGGCTCAGGGTTTCTACGTCATACACCTGCACCACGCTTTCTACCGGACCATAGGTAATGCGCTTGGCAAAGTCGGACAGCACGTAAACGGTTTTGCCGTCTTTCGAGACTTTCATCTGCGAAGTAATACCCGCCGGCATCGAGCCTTTATAGTGCAGGTCATCCTGAGCGAAGACGTGAATCTGGCTGGCGCCCCCCCAGGCGGCTTCGTTCATAAACACATTCGGCCCGGGCTGAATGGTTTTCTCGACCGTAAAAACTTCCGGCTTAAAGGGCTCTGCCTGCGCCGCCGGCATCACCGCCGACAACAGCAGGGTTGCGATACAGGCCGCCAGCGGTGCCGGAGTGAATACGCGGCGGGACAGGTTTCTGGTTTTACTTTTTTGCTTGGTTAACGTCATGGTTTGCAGCTCTTGTTGTGAGTCTGCAGGAGTGAAGAGCAGCGCCCATGCCAATGCCTGAGTTAACAGGCCAAACCTACCTCTGATGAGGTACCTAAAGAGGCCAATACTGACAATTTGATCAGAATTGTTACGTACTGTTAGTGCCCGCTATTAACGATAAAACCGTCAGCACTATAAAGGCGCGCCGGACAATAACGCCGGCGTTGTTCTGGTGCGTATTGTTTGCTGCCTTCGTCACCCGTATCCACAGGCGGTGAAGCCCTACCCGAAACCCCAGGCATGGGGTATCCTGCGACCTCTGAACGCGGGGGATGTTATGAGTAACTGGCTTGATGCCGTAAAGTGGGACGCCGATGGTCTGGTACCGGCCATTGCGCAGGATTATAAGACCGGCCGTATCCTGATGATGGCCTGGATGAACCGGGAAGCACTGGCGCTGACGGTGCAGGAAAACCGCGCCATCTACTATTCCCGCTCGCGCCAGCAACTGTGGCGTAAAGGCGAGTCTTCCGGCCATGTGCAGCAGCTGCACGAAGTGCGCCTTGACTGTGACGCCGATGTCATCACCCTGCAGGTGGAACAGATTGGCGGTATCGCCTGTCATACCGGCCGCGAAAGCTGCTTCTACCGGGTCTATCAGGATGGCGAATGGGTCAGCGTTGATCCGGTTCTGAAAGATCCGAAAGACATTTATTGATTGCTACTTAACGAAACTGAAACAGCTATGAGCGATATACTTTCCGCCCTCGGCGATATCCTTGAAGAACGTAAGAGCGCGGCCGCCGATTCATCCTATGTGGCCAGCCTGTATCACAAGGGCCTGAACAAGATTCTGGAGAAGGTTGGCGAAGAAGCCACCGAAACCATTCTGGCCGCCAAAGACGCCGAGACCAGTGGCGATAACAGCGATGTTATCTACGAAACCGCCGACCTGTGGTTCCACACCCTGGTGGCACTGGCCAAGCTGGGTGAGCGCCCGGAAGCCGTGGTTAACGAACTGGCACGGCGTTTTAATATGTCCGGCCTGGAAGAAAAGGCGTCACGTACGCCCAAGTAAATCGGTACAGACCAGAGAACTGAGAGATTGAGTATGCCGGACTGTCTGTTTTGCCAGATTGTCGCCGGAAAGATTCCGGCCAATGTCGTTTATGAAGATGAGCACCTGCTGGCGTTTCACGATATTGCGCCTAAAGCAGACACCCACCTGCTGGTCATTCCCAAGCGCCATATCGTTAACCTGAATGATCTGAGCGAGGCTGATGCCAGCCTGATGAGCCATTTAATGCTCAGCCTGCCGGCTATTGCCCGTACACAAAACCTGACTGGCTTCCGCACCATTACCAATACCGGTAAAGAAGGTGGGCAGGAAGTTTTCCATATGCACTTTCATATACTGGGCGGCGATCAGCTGCCCGGTTTCTGATGTAATTTTTAAATTAAGAATAAGAGGATTTTCCTATGCTCGGCGGAATCAGTATCTGGCAATTATTAATCGTTCTGGCCATCGTCATTATGATTTTCGGTACCAAAAAACTGCGCAACCTGGGTGGCGACCTGGGCGGAGCAATCAAGAGCTTTAAAAAAGCTGTGAATGACGACAGCAGTGCAAAAGCCGATGAAGACGACAGTAAAGAGCCGGCAAAAACACTGGAGCATAAAGAAGGCGCAGCCAAAGACGCCGAATTCAAAAGCACCAACAAAGACCAAGATAAAATCTGATGTTCGATATCGGTTTTCTGGAATTAATGGTGGTAGCCATTCTGGGCCTGCTGGTGCTCGGCCCGGAACGTCTGCCAAAAGCAGCCCGCACAGTGGGTCTGTTTCTTGGCCGTATGCGCCGCACCATGAGCAATATCCAGGATGATCTTGAGCGCCAGGTCCGCACCGAAGAATTACGCGAAAAGCTGAAAGACCCTTATGCCACGTTTCTCGATGACGATTCGCCATCGGCTAACAGCATTCAGCCCAAGCCTAAAGCAGAAACGCAGCCGGACAATAAACCGGCAGCTGTCGCTGGTCCTCAGCAGCCAGGTCCACAACAACCAGCGCCACAACAATCTGGCCCGCAGCAGCCTGCCGCCAATTCAAAACCTGATAATACCGATGCGTCATCATGACCGATCATGAACAACCCCTGATTGCCCACCTGATAGAACTGCGAAACCGTTTACTGAAATCGGTACTGGTGGTATTGGTGCTGTTTCTTGGCATGTTCTACTTTGCCAACGACCTGTACCTGATTCTGGTAAAACCACTGTCAGTATTGCTGCCCGACAGCGGCAATATGATCGCCACCGGTGTAGCCTCGCCTTTTCTGGTGCCGTTTAAACTGACATTGGTTCTGGCGGTACTGCTGGCAGTGCCTTTTCTGCTGCATCAGGTATGGAGTTTTATCTCTCCCGGTTTGTATCAGCACGAAAAGAAATTCGGTATTCCGTTGCTGGTCTCCAGCGTTGTCCTGTTTTATACCGGTATTGCCTTCGCCTACTTTGTAGTGCTGCCGCTGGCATTCGGCTTCTTTACCGCCGCCGGACCAGAAGGTATTTCCTTTATGCCGGACATCAGCAATATTCTCGATTTTATTCTTAAAATCTTTTTTGCTTTTGGCATCGCCTTTGAAATACCGATTGCGACCTTTCTGATGGTGCTCAGCGGCATTACCACCGTTGCCGCCCTGACAGAAAAGCGCCCTTATATTTTTGTTGGCTGCTTTGTTGTCGGCATGCTGGTTACGCCACCGGATGTTATCTCCCAGACCATTCTGGCCGTACCGATGTGGCTGCTGTTTGAGGCCGGTGTACTGGCCTCAAGGCTGATTAAAAAGCCGCAGGAAGATGGCGAAGAGGAAATTCAGGAAAGCTGATTTTCCTGACTTTATCGAGCATAAAAAGCCCGGCTACTGCCGGGCTTTTTATTATGTGAAATAAACAGATCTCATACTTATGTACTAAGTGAAGATGAAGCGTTTGACTGGTACATGAGTACATAATTAGCATCACCAGTCCTGTTTATATGGATAATAACAATGAAAAAAATACTTCTCATCGCTACTATCATGGCAGCTCCCGCCATGTCGGCCGAATATACCCCTATCCGCTATATAGGCACCAGCCCGAGCGCCTTAGAATATAACTATGTAGGCACAACCACATCCGGAATATCCGTATTATCTCAAGTCTACGATCAAAGTAAGATGAAAATTACGTTCGTGGATACAAATACTACTCCAGCCCTAAGCGCCATAATCACGCAAAGTGAGAGAATTTTGCCATCAATCGCTGACTGGCCAAGCGGCTACCCCGGTAGTTTTTTCGCTAACTATCCGGATTTACCAAATACACCGGATAATTTCGTTCCCCTTGGTGTCGATGCTGCAACAACCTCCGCTGAATATAAGGCCATCGCCGACAGTATTCTATCCATGGCAGAATCAACATTGCGTGGTATGAATTATATTTATGATGAAATTCCGGGTTACATTGCCCGTGGTGTAAGTGGAAGCCACGTATTAATCTCTGATCAAGTCGCCAGCACATCGAATCAACCCGGCAATATGTACTACTGCGATTTACAGCTATGGGATATGAGTCAACCATTCTCGAATAATATTCCATTCTGCACCAACATCGGCTACCAAAAATACCCTATCGATATGAATGGTAGTAATACAGTTCAACCCGGATACCAGGATGTATTCAACGACAGTGGCATCGGCCTGATCAAACAGCAGCCGGATAGCTACACAGGCGGTGAGGCAGATCTCGTACTGTTAACACCAAATCAGCCTCCTATTGTATTTGCACAAAAGCAAATTTCTGCCTACAGCAATGGGACAACTCATATATCCTCTGGAGCGGAGCCATATATATTCATTCAGGATATTAATAACACAACAAGAACCTATCAATTTAAAAATGGGGAGTTACTTGAAGCGTCAGGTAATATCAATGATTTCCATTCAACATCAGAGTCTATTACAGGAACAATCATCGACATCACAAAAGACCGCATTCTATTCTACAATGAAGGCCAGCAATATATTTGCGAAAAGGACATTGTCACCCAAGAAGACATGTCATTTACTTTATACTTGAGAACACTATCTGAAAATAGTGACTATGAGATTTTTAAAAACTATCCAAATAAGCCGGACAATTATGAAGAGCTAATTGTACAAATGGACGCAACAGCGACATTCCCATCTGGCATCAGCGACGCAGAATTTAAAAAAATAACGGATGATCTACTGCTTTCCGGCTATGAGGAAGGGGTCTCCGGTCTTAATGCCATTGGTTGTATTTCCGGAACGACGAAAGCAATCGGAGACAGCCAGACTGGTGCTCTTCAAGCCCATAATCCGACATCCGAAAATCCGATATTCATTGGTCTTAATCGAATGCCAAACCTTCCTGGAATTATAGCTTTGTCTGTGCCTACCTTTGATAAAAATGGCATTCAAACAGGAACATTGAATGAGTTGTTATTTAACGAGTTGCGTCAGTCGGAATACAACCACGCATTTAACCGGTCAATGGCAAAAATAGCTTCGCACTATCCTGGAATTATGGATAACTACCCAGACCTTCCAACAGCTGACGGCTTGCCTGAATTCAGGAATGAATTTGATTACAGAGCATTTGTTGCTAATTTCGTCCTCAACGATATCCCATTCAAATCTACCGTAGTCAACCCTTCGTATTACACAGGGCTTATTCCTCTTTCTAAATTTAGTATGGCAAATGGTTACTTTGATTTTAATGGTGGACGGTACACGTTATTCAATCCTGAAAAAACAGTACAGGTGAAAGTAAATCCGGACCAGGATGTTATAGACCCATACCAGAACGCTTATTCCTCACTGACCATCGATATTCAGGGCCAGGCCTATGCCACCGAAGTATCCTGTTCTGTAGATACTACCGCTCTGAATATTACTGGCAGTAACTATGGTGACTGGGGCGGTGAGAATCGTCTGACTCTGCCTCTTAATTGGGGAAGCCAGAACATGTCCGGGGCGATTACACATACCGGGAATGCAGAGCTGGAAGAAAACGGAACGCTGCTTAGCGCGGATCTGTTTGCGGACATGACAACAACAACCGCGAATGTTGTTTGTTCAGCAGCCTTATCAGACGCTTCGGGTAATCTGATTCCGGTGACAGTCCAGAATGCGACGATCACTATCGATGATGGCATTCACGGTGGTAATGGCGGATTCAGTGGCAGCATTGAAATTCCGGTTGGGGTCAATCCTGAAGACATTACCGTATCGGTAACCATCAATGGCCGGACGATTACCACCGGTGTTGATAGTGCAGGAAACTTCAGTTTTGACGAACTGCGCGACGGCGACTTTACCATCGCTTTCAATGCTGACAACTATGTTCAAAGCTGCATGAATCACAGTATTTCCGAAGGTGCGAATATTGATGTTGGCCAGATAACTCTCTTTGCCGGTGATATCAACGATGATGGTGAAATCAATATCGCAGATTTCACCTACCTTGCCGGAAAGTATGGCTCTGCCAATGGTGATGAGTTGTACGATCAGAAAGCAGATCTGAATAAAGACAGTGTAATCAATGTTCAGGATCTGGCTATTCTTGCCAGCCACTTCGGCTCTGTTCAGTGTAACCCGCAATAAAATTCAGGCGGGGGAAGCCCCGCCTGCTTCATAATTATCTGGAATATTTCATGCGAATTCTTCTTTTAATTTTCACATTGATAGCCAGCACATCCTCTGCCGGAACTCCGGTCCTGAGTTTTTCAACTCAGGACAAGGAAGGCATTCGCTGGCTGATTCTGGAAGCAACTGCACTGGATGATATCTATGGTGCCGACCTGATTCTCGACTACGATGCAGCCGCGCTTGAGGTCGTTGATCTGGATTCCGGAAAATCAGGGATACAGATCCAAAGCGGGAATCTGTTCGGTACGTCCGCCTTTGAGGTCAGCAACAGCGTTGATACTCGAAAGCACAGCATTCGCCTTGCTCTCAGCCTGCTTAATCCGGCACCTGCAGTCAGCGGCTCTGGCATCCTTGCCACAATTGCGTTTAAGAATACCAAGCCAGGTATTGTTCAGGTTAAGCAACTGGAGTTTGGGACCAAAGAAGGCCGTCTAATCAGCGCAGAATTACCGCAACCTGTACTCGTTGAACCAGCTCGGAGCGCTGCAACAACTTCAGGCAAAGTATCTACACCCGCGCTGGCCATACCCGACTATTCTGCTTCTGGCAGAGATAATAATCTGATGTATATTCTCGGCGGAGTTTTTGCATTTCTGCTGTTGATCAACATCGTATTCTTTATGTATTGGCGTCAGAAAGTAAAACGTCCTGCAATATAAAAAAGCCCGGCTACTGCCGGGCTGTTTATTCATTCAGACGGAGGAGATATCCTCAGGCCTTCTCCACCAGATAATCAATATACTCATCACGCAGCGTACGTTTCTGCAGCTTGCCTGTGGCAGTGTGCGGCAGCTCCTCAACAAACAGGATGTCATCCGGCAGCCACCATTTGGCAACTCGGCTTTCCAGATAGTTATAGATATCCTGTTTATCGATATCGCTTTCTTCACTTTTTACAATAAACAGTAACGGCCGCTCATCCCACTTCTGATGACGCACACCAATCACGCAGGCTTCTTTTACGTCCGGGTGTCCTACCGCCGCGTTTTCCAGATCGATACTGGAAATCCACTCACCGCCGGACTTCACAACATCTTTGGCGCGGTCAACAATTTGCAGATAACTGTTTTCATCAATCACGGCAATATCACCGGTATCGAACCACTGCTTACCATGCGCATCGATAAAGAACGAATCCGGTTTTTCATTTTTATAATACGCCGTCAATACCCAGGGGCCGCGCACACGCAGATAGCCGCGTGATGTTCCGTCGTGTGGCAGCGGCTGATCGTCCTCACCAAAGATTTCCAGCTCGATGCCGAACATTGGCCGGCCGGCGGTAGTCTGCAGACGATAGCGTTCATCGTCACTCATTTTCTGCATGGCTTTGGTTGGTGCGCCGAGTGTCGCCAGCGGTGAGGTTTCGGTCATGCCCCAGATTGGTAATAAATACACGCCGTATTCTTTATCCAGTGTTTCCACCAGGGATTTCGGTGAGGCTGAGCCACCAACGCCGACAGTTTTAACCGAATCCATGCGTTTATTGTTACGTTTTAAATAATCGATCAGACCCAGCCAAACCGTTGGTACGCCCAGCATTAAATCCACTTCGGCCAGCTCGATTAATTCATGCAGACTCTGGCCATCCATACCATCACCGGGCAGCACCAGCGTCGCACCACTCATCGGAGCAATATAAGGCATACCCCAGGCGCAGACGTGGTACATAGGCACCACCGGCATCACCACCGAATCGGCAGAAACATTCAGTGCATCCGGATTACGGCTGGCATAGGCATGCAGCACAGTGGAGGCATGGGAATACAACACGCCTTTAGGGTTGCCGGTAGTGCCCGAGGTGTAACACAGGCCGGAGGCGGTATCCTGCGGAAACCGCGGCCATACCAGTTCGCTGCTGTATGTTGTCATTAAATCTTCATAATTAATGGCATTTGGCAGGCTGGTTTGCGGCATCTGGTCGGCATCGATCATAAAGATAAAGCCTTTGACCGAGGTTAATTTATCCGCCACCGGTTCCAGTAATTTTGCGAAGCAGGCATCCAGAAAGACATAGCAGTCTTCGGCATGATTAATAATGTATTCCACCTGCTCGGTATAAAGCCGTGGATTGACGGTATGACAGATGGCACCGATACCGGAGATCGCGTAATAACATTCAAAATGGCGGTAGCCGTTCCAGGCCAGTGTCGCCACCCGGTCACCGGGCTGAACTCCCAAAGCCAGCAATGCATTGGCCAGCTGCTTGCTGCGTTTTAACGCATCGCGGTAGGTATAGCGGTGGATATCACCTTCCAGCCGACGGCTGATAATTTCACGCGTACCATGATGCGCAGCAGCGTATTCCAGCAGGTCTGAAATAATCAGTGGCTGAGTCATCATCTGGCCGGCATGGGCCAAAGCAGAAGAAGCAGTGAGTGTCATAATGCGTTCCATGGCGAGTTGTTTGCTCCAGCTTAAAAGCCTTAGCGCCTGTTAGCCAGAGGCAAAGGCCGCTTTGTTAGTGTGTCTCCTCCCATAGAATGAGATGCCAGGGTCTGTTAACACTAATTGAATCGGGCCTGCTGAGAGCCAGTTTTTCTCAGAACAAGGAGTGAGGAGGGATATTAACGGGTTAAATGAATAACGAACGACGACGTTAATGGGGAAAACTGGCCTCAGCCCGAAGGGTTATGGCTAAAAATCCCTCATCCTGTGTTGCTGTTCGCTCGCTGAACCCGTTAGGCCACACTCCCAGCGCCTTGCCTGAGGAATTTTTAGCCGATAACAGGCCTGTTTAATTAGTGTTAACAGGCCCTAGGCACTTTTCACCGCTCCGGGCAAATTGAGCCATTTGTTTTTATCCGTGGCCGGCGACATAAACCTACGATAAAAAAACAGTAAACGTCTGGTAAGACAAACCTTCGGGTCTGTGAATTTTTCCCTCCTGCCTGATAGGATTCAGCGCGTTAACCAAAGGAGGGTTACCCTATGAAAGCTTATTCCATTCTTATACTGGCTGGCCTTCTGGCAGCTTGCGGCGGCGGTTCGGGTAGTTCAGGCAATTCAGGAGGTGGTGACAACGGTACTCCACCCGGCAATTACACTCCTGTCACCCAGAATCTGAGCCAATTGTCTCTGCTGGATGCCAGCGGCAAGCCTCTTTCAGAGGCCCAGGTAACCATCAGCCCGAAAAACACTGCCGGCATCGCGGTAGCCGCAGTTCTCGCCAGCAACAGTGTACAACTGACGGCAGACAGCAACGGTCATATCACCTTCCCTGATCTCGCTCCGGGAAGTTATACCCTGACCATTACCATCTCCGGTGTCACAGTAACCACGACACTGGAAATCCGTGCAGAAAATGCCTCCGGCAGCAGCACTGTAGCGGCCCCTCTGGTCATCACTGACAACGGCGCCGAAAGCCTCGAAGGCCAGGGATTCTTCGCTTCTCTTAGCGGTATTATTTTTGATGCCGATGGTCCGCTGAATAATGCTCAGATTGAGATTTCCGGCGGCGCGGCGACCAACGGTGCCATTGCCACAGCGACCACCGATAACGACGGCCACTTCGTACTGATCGTTAACGTATCGCTAAGCAAATTATTAGCTATAAAAACGGCCACCATCCGTATCAGCCGCGATGGCTATGGCACACGGGTAATTCCTCTGGATCTGACCCAGATATCTGCCCTCAGCGGTCTGAATTTTTCATTGCAGGCAGCCACTGGCAACAGTGATGCTCTTTACAGTGAAAATTTTGAGCAGCCCGTCAGCGAAGCGGCCTGTGGTAGCTGGATGACCGTCAGCGTTTCGCAATCTTATACCGGTGCTGGAGAAGGGCCGGGGCCACTGGCTACACTGAATGCAGAAGAAACCCCGGCAGAAGAAGCAGATGAAGAACTGCAGAATCTCTGGCACAGCCACAATGCCGGTCTTAACATCATAAACCAGGCACTGGTCAGTGATCTGGTGCTCCTTGCTCCGGATGATACTTCTGCCGGTAAAGTCCCAGACCCACTGAGCAACCGCGCCTGCTGGTATGGCCAGGCCGCATCCGGAGGTGTCACTCAGGGGAATTTCCTCGGTGAGCCGGAAGAACCACAAGAGGAACTCGACGGAGGGACATCGCTAACGCCGAACGGTGGCGCAATTGTTTCACCCGATATTGATCTGAGCGCTGAAACCGGCCCACTGTCTCTTACTTTCCGTACCTGGTGGGAAATTGAGGCGGTTAATCCGAATGAAAATGGCTTTGATCTGATGACCATTGAATACAGCACCGATGATATTCAATGGACACCCATTGCCCGTCTGAATCCGTTGTCAGATCCGGTGGGTCTGGATGATCAGGACCGTGCACCGCTGCCCTACTCCAACCGCGGCTATAACAAGGCGCCAGCGTGGTTATGGCAGGAGCCGATTGATATCTCAGATCTGGCCGGCGAGCAAATCAAACTGCGCTTCCGCTTTAACACCCAGGACGAACTGTATAACGGCTTCCGCGGCTGGCTGGTTGATGACATCAGCATCAAACGCGAAGCAGGTACCTTCCCACGCTATATAGAACGCAGGGATTATCTGCAGCCCAACTTCAGTCTGAACTCCGGTAATCCGGTACCGGCTAACGAGTCATGGGATTTCGATATAAGCGGCACCTACGTCGGCAACGAAACCGCAACCCTGAAGCTGGTGCGGATTAATGGCGATGGCTCCCAGACCGTACTGGACAGCCAGCAGGTTACCCAGAACGACGGCATCGATCTGGCAGCTAATATTGTTACTCCGGCCGATGGCATGATTCTTCTGGCGCTGCAGATGATCAGAGACGGAGATACCGCGCCGTTTCTGCAGTACGACCTGTATTACCCGGTGAGCGATGAATTGCCGCCGGAAGAGGAAACCGTGCCGGAATAATCCATCAGCCAACCGGTACACAACAGGGCAGCTCCGGCTGCCCTTTTTATTTCATGCTCAAATCTGTGAATAATATCAGCGGCTGCCAGTCGCTGTTTTTTGTATGATGTTTTTTTGCTCCGGCATGCGCCCGGCAGACAACATGACCACTCTTACGGAAAGGATATTCCGATGCTTTTAATTTTTCAGATCATAACCACCATGATGCTGCTGTTCTGGCCAATGGTGATGATGATGTCGCCGATGGCATTCGATGCACCGGGTTCAGAAAATAACCGCGAACATATCATCGGCATGATGATCTTCCTCTGTTACCCCATTCCGTTGTGCGCGCTGTACTGGATATTCGGTGCCGAGCTGTTCGGTATTTCCGGCCGTACCCTGACCCTGGGCGCCACCGTTATTATCGTGCTGGCAATGAGTGTATTCGGCTACGGCTCGCTGCTGAAAAACGCTTTAAACGGCATCGCCAGCAGTGGTTATTCCAACGTCAATAATCAGGTGTATTACAACGCCCGCCCGGTTGCCGGGGCCGACAGCGAAACCTTTGAGGTGCTGGGTAACAATTATTATTCCCAAGGTTATGCGCGCGACAATAAACAGGTGTATTTCCGCGGTGAGCTGCTGGCAGATGCCGACGTGGCCTCGTTCCGGCCAATGGACAGTGACGAGGAATACTGGGTCGATAACCAACAGATTTACCTCGGTGGCAAGGCCATTCCCGATGCTGACCCGGCACAGTTCAAACGGGTACCGGATGCCTGGGGCAGCCCGTCCGCCTATGCCCTGTCCGGCACGACGCTGTATTACGATGCCAAGCGCATTGGCGAGGTTAACCCGGATGAAATCAGTATTGTCACGCCGTTTCTGGCCAAAGACAGTCAGCGCATTTATTACCTGGAAAAAACCATCCTGCCGATGGCCGATGCTCCGAGTTTTACACTGCTGCCCGATACCGATGGCTACGCCCGTGACCGTTCCGCCGTCTACGACCTGATCGGTGAGCGTTCAGCACCGATTGCCGGAGCCGATCCGCAAACCATGGAAGTTCTGAACCGCGGCTATCTGAAAGACGCCAGACATATTTATCACCGCGAGAGCTACGAGCCGACGCAGATACTGCACGATGTCGATTACGACAGCTTTGTGGTCACCGACTGGGATGACGAAACTCAGTCCGAAGCCCGTGACCGCTATGCGTTGTATATGAACGGCAAGGTTGTAAAACAACTCGCCGAAAAAGCCGCGCAATAATGCGCTGAATAAAAAAGGGCAGCCTTAGCTGCCCTTTTTATTTTCCGGGTTTCAGAACCCGGATTTCAGTCCCCGGATTTCAATCTCCGAATTAACAGCAAAAGCCGTGCTTAAGCACGCTCTACCGCCAGAGCCACACCCATACCACCACCGATACACAGGGTTGCCAGACCTTTTTTCGCATCACGGCGCATCATTTCATGCAGCAGCGATACAAAAATACGGCAGCCTGATGCACCAATCGGGTGACCCAGAGCGATAGCACCGCCATTAACGTTGATCTTGTCTGCATCCCAGCCCAGACCTTTATTAACCGACAGCGCCTGCACGGCAAAAGCTTCGTTAGCTTCTACCAGATCCAGATCGGCCAGAGTCCAGCCGGCTTTTTCCAGACACTTTTTCGTCGCCGGAACCGGACCAGTACCCATGATTTTCGGATCAACACCGGCATTGGCATAGGCTTTGATGGTGGCCAGAATCGGCAGGCCAAGCGCTTCGGCTTTTTCACGGCTGGCCAGCATCACTGCGGCGGCACCGTCATTCAGCGAAGACGCATTACCCGCGGTAACGCTGCCGTCTTTCTTAAAGGCCGGACGCATTTCAGCCAGCTTGGCAGCCGTAGTGCCAGCGCGTGGGTTTTCGTCGGTATCGAATACCTTGGGGTCGCCTTTACGCTGTGGGATTACTACCGGAGTGATTTCATCTTTGAATTTACCGGCAGCAATCGCAGCCAGCGCTTTTTCCTGTGAAGCGGCGGCAAATGCGTCCTGCTCTTCACGGGAAATCTGATACTCATCAGCGATATTTTCGGCAGTGATACCCATGTGGTAATCGTTAAACGCATCCCACAGGCCATCCACAATCATGGTGTCGACCATATTCCACGGCCCCATACGCTGACCGTTACGTGAATTTGGCAGAGCGTGGGGCGCATTGGACATAGATTCCTGACCACCGGCAATAATCAGGTCTGCATCACCGGCCTTAATTGCCTGAGCCGCCAGATGCAGTGCTTTCAGACCGGAGCCACACACCTTGTTAATGGTCATCGCCGGCGTGGTATCGGCCAGACCGCCTTTGATCGCCGCCTGACGTGCCGGGTTCTGGCCCGCTGCGGCGGTTAATACCTGGCCCATCAGCACTTCATCGACTTCGGCCGGATTGATGCCTGTTTTTTCCAGCAATGAACGGATTACCGTCGCACCCAGATCCACCGCCTGAACACTGGCCAGTGAGCCGGCAAATGAGCCAATAGCGGTACGGGTAGCGGCAACGATTACTACGTCAGTCATAGAAATTCTCCAGAATATGAGGGCCTGCATTGAGTAGCACAGCGAGGATGACGAATTCATGAACCTCAGCCGCTAATTCAGTCCAACGGCTGGCGCTTGTCCTCTTTGTCGGGCGCAGTGAAAACCGGACGCCGGGCAGGTGCAGGCGCGCCATTATACCCGAAAGACGGCCTGATGCCGTCCGCCATTGGTGCAGGTCAGGAACAGGCTTTGTGCTTATCAGGCCATAAGTGGCACGTTTGGCAGGGGTAAAGATCGGGGATTCGGATAAGGCGTCGCGACTCAGGCGTCGCGGTCTACGCGGTCGAGAGCGCCCACATCCAGTACCGGCGAAGCGTCGATATGCTGGGCATCCATCATATAGGCGACCCGCTCGAGCGAGCTGAGAATCATCGTCTGCTCCCAGTCGTGCAGATCCTGATACTGCTGCACAAAGCTTTCCTGCAGCGGTTTCGGGGCATTCAGCAACACCGCATCCGCCTCCGGCGTCAGATACACGTAGACTTTGCGCTTATCGGCACTGCCGCGCTCACGCTTAACAAAACCGCGTTTTTCCAAACGGTCGATAATGGTGGTCACCGTCGCCTGCGACAGGCTCACGCGCTGGGCAACCTCACCCACCGTTAATTCGGTGTGCTGGCGCAGCAGCTGCAGAATCAATAACTGCGGGGCCGTCAGACCAGCAATTTTACTCAGCTGGCGCGAGTGCAGATCGGTGGCGCGGATAATACGGCGCAGGGCTACCAGCACCTCATCATAGCGGTTCATGTCGTTGTCCGGATCATTCTGATAAGAGCCGATTCTAACATCGTTAGGGTTCAAAACATTCATTATCCATCGGCCTCCGGCAGTTTTCCCAGCTGATCGGCATTAAGAGCAACCAGCAACTCATCACCCTGCTGATAAGTCCCCAGAATCAGTGCCTGCGTCTGCGCTGGCGGCTCAATATCCGATTCATTGAGCTCTATGATTTCCTGCACCTGATCAATCACCATGCCGACCACTTCATGCTCCAGCTCCAGCGTCATGATACGGCTGTCATCCGTGGCTTCCTGAGCAGCCAGCCCCAGCAGCGCCCTGCCATCCAGTACCGTGACCACATCACCGCGCTGATTAATGATGCCCGACACCACGGCCGGCGCACCGGGAACAGGCTCCGGCGGCTGAAAGTGCGCAACTTCACGCACCTGACGCACCGGCAGGCAGTAACAGGTTTCATCCAGGCGGAATGTGAGCCATTTCTGAGCATTCATCAGCTCACCTCGTTTTATTTAGAGTTGTAAATAAATTACCACGATGCTAAATTGTTTAGGGTTCTAAGTAAATGGCAGTTGCCGTAATGATTAATTCTTAGCCAAACTGAATAAAATTCAGGCTGATTAATCGGTACGTGGCAACTGAAAGCGAGAAATGGATACTTTTTCGACAGAAACGTCAGAAAAAAACATTACAGATCAAAACAATATTACCTTCCGGAAGCCTGCAGCAACCGACGGCCATGCCGTTTTCTCTCTGGTTGAGCGCTGCAAGCCTTTAGATGTCAATTCAATGTACTGCAACCTGCTGCAGTGTTCGCACTTTGCCGACACTGCCATCGTGGCAGAACAGAACGGCGACATGGTCGGCTTTATCTCCGGCTATCGCCTGCCGCACCAGCCCGACACGCTGTTCGTCTGGCAGGTTGCGGTCGACAGCAAAGCCCGCGGTCAGGGTCTTGCCAGTCGCATGCTGCACGCGCTGCTTAAGCGCCATCAACACGTTGTGCATCACCTGCACACCAGTATCACACCGGGCAACGATGCCTCGTGGAATACCTTCCGTCGCCTGGCTCACAGCCTTGGCGCCCCTCTCCAGACCAGCGAACTGTTTGACCGCGAACAACACTTTGGCGGCGCTCACGACAGCGAAACGCTGGTTCATATTGGTCCCTTCATGCTTTTTGCACAGGAGTAAAAAACACCATGGATATCTATCACGAACTCGAATCCAACGTGCGTGGCTACTGCCGCTCTTTTCCGGTGACTTTCACCAAGGCACAGAACGCCATCCTCACTGACAACGAAGGCAATGAATACATCGACTTCCTCGGTGGCGCCGGCACGCTGAACTACGGGCACAACAACCCGGTGTTTAAGAAAGCCCTGCTGGAATACATCGAGTCGGACAGCATCACCCATGGCCTGGACATGCATACCGAGGCTAAAACAGCGTTCCTGCAAAGCTTCAACGAGCGCATCTTCAAGCCGCGTAAAATGAAGTACAAAGTGCAGTTTACCGGCCCGACCGGTACCAATGCGGTGGAAGCGGCACTGAAGATTGCGCGCAAAAATACCGGCCGTCAGACCATTGTGTCGTTCACCAATGGTTTCCACGGCGTGACTCAGGGCGCCGCGGCTGTGACTGCCAATAACTACTACAAAAACGCCATCGGCATGCCGCTGCCGGGTGTGCAGTTTATGCCGTACGACGGTTATCTCGGCGATTTCAATACGCTGCATTATTTTGAAAAAGCGTTGCAGGACGGCTCTTCAGGTCTGGGACACCCGGCCGCCGTGATCGTTGAATGTATTCAGGGCGAAGGTGGCCTGAACAGCGCTTCTGCCGCCTGGATGCTGGGCCTGCAGGCGCTGTGTAAGCGTTACAACATGCTGCTGATTGTCGACGATATTCAGGCGGGTTGTGGCCGCAGCGGTACCTTCTTCAGCTTTGAAGAATTCGGTATCGAGCCGGACGTTATCACCCTGTCCAAATCCCTCAGCGGCTACGGTCTGCCAATGGCCATTGTGCTTTTGAAAGAAAAACTCGATACCTGGAAGCCAGGCGAGCACAACGGTACCTTCCGCGGTAATAACCATGCCTTTATTACCGCGCGCATGGCGCTGGAAACCTACTGGGCCGATGACAGCTTCAGCCAGAGCGTGAAGAAAAAAGCGCAGCTGATCCGCAGCCGCCTGAAAGAAATTCAGGCCGAGCACGGTGGCCAGATGAAGCACAAAGGGCGCGGCATTATGCAGGGTCTGGAATGTGTGAACGGTCAGGTTGCCAGCCGCATTACCGAACTGGCATTCAAGCGCGGCCTGATTATTGAAACCAGCGGTTCCGACGGCCAGGTGGTAAAAATCCTGACGCCACTGACCATCGAAGAAGACACCCTGAAAGCCGGCCTTGGCATTCTTGCCGAGTGCATCGGCGATGTGATGGCGGAGCAGATTTCCAAAGCCTCCTGAGCATCTCCCTCCTAATTGCCTATCAGAAAACCGCCAGCCGCCGGGAAACCCGCCTGGCGGTTTATCCAACCGATAACGAGTAATCACTATGATCGTAAGAACTCTGGAAGAATGCGAAAACTCCCCACGTAATATCAACGGCGGCAACTGGAAAAGTGTGCGTATGCTGCTGAAAGAAGACAACATGGGCTTCTCCTTCCACATCACCACCATTTTTGCCGGAACCGAAACCCCTATCTGGTATCAGAATCACCTTGAATCGGTGTACTGCATCAGCGGCGAAGGCGAAATCGAAACCACCGCCGACGGCAAGGTTTATCCGATCAAGCCCGGCACCCTGTACGTGCTCGACAAACACGATCAGCACCTGCTGCGCGGTTTCAGCGATATGCAGATGGCCTGTGTCTTTAATCCGCCATTAATCGGCAACGAAGTACACGACAAAGACGGCGTTTATGCATTGGATGCCGACCCTCTGAAAGCCTGAAAGGAGACCCCATGACTCTGCATACGGTAGAAAAAATCGGCGGCACGTCGATGAGTCAGTACCAGGATGTTCTGCACAATATCTGGCTGCGTCCGTACCAGCACCAGACGCAGGGCGAAACCCTGTACCAGCGCGTATTTGTCGTTTCTGCTTACGCCGGTATGACCAATGGTCTGCTCGAGCATAAAAAAAGTGGTGAACCGGGTGTGTATGCCCTGTTTGCCGAAATGGATGAGAAGCGCCCATGGCAGGACAAACTGCATGAAGTGCTGAACAACATGCTGGCAGTCAATGCTGAAATGTTTGCCCCGGACAGCATGATGCATAAACGCGCGGACCAGTTTATTCAGGAGCGTATGCGTGATGTGCAGGAATGCCTCGAGCATCTGGAAGTGGTGTGCAGCTTCGGCCATTTCCAGCTGGATGATCACCTGCATCGTGTACGCGAAATGCTCAGTGCACTGGGTGAAGCACACAGTGCCTTTAATTCCGTGCAACTGCTGCGCAGCCACGATGTGAACGCGCGCTTTATCGACCTCACCAACTGGCGCTCCGACGAACAGCTGAGTCTGGATGACCATATTGCCCAGGCCTTCAGCGACGTCGATATGAGCACAGAAATGCCCATTGTCACCGGCTACACCCAGTGCCGCGAAGGGCTGATGCGCACCTTTGACCGTGGCTACAGCGAAATGACCTTCAGCAAAATCGCCACCATTACCGGCGCGCGCGAAGCCGTTATTCACAAGGAATACCACTTAAGCACCGCCGACCCTGTGCTGGTCGGTGATGGCAAAGTGCACCCGATCGGCCAGACCAACTACGACGTGGCCGACCAGCTGGCCAACCTCGGGATGGAAGCCATTCACCCGCGTGCCGCTGCCGGGCTGCGCAAACAGAATATTCTGCTGCGCATTAAAAACACCTTTGAGCCGGAACACAGTGGCACTGTGATTCACAGCGACTACTGTAGTAGTACCCCTAAAGTGGAAATTATTGCCGGAACACGCAATGTCTGGGCTCTGGAGATTTTCGATCAGGATATGGTCGGCGATCCGTCCTACAGCCAGCGCATGAATGATCTGGTACTGGAATCCGGGGTACGGGTACTGACCAAAGACTTTAACGCCAACACCGTTACCTTTTATTTAAAAGGTAATAAACGCCGGATTAACTGGCTGATGGAACGCGTACAGCAAGCCTATCAGCAGGCCGATATCCGCGTCGAAAAACTGGCCATGGTCAGCGCCATCGGCAGCGACATGAAAATTACCGGTCTGTTGCAAAAGGCCGCCGGAGCACTGTCCGATGCCGGGGTGAATATTCACTCGGTACACCAGGCCATGCGTCAGGTGGACATCATGTTCCTGGTCAGCGACAGCGACTACGCCAGTGCTGTAAAAGCACTTCATTCAAAACTGATTGAGCAATCCGATACATGGCCAGACCAAAAAACCGCCTGACCCTGACTTTATTGCTGAGCATCAGCGCCTTCTGTGCAGCCCTGGCCATGCCAGCGGCTGCACAGTCCGTTGACAGCGACGATAAAAAACAGCAACAGAATGACCAGCAGGCAGAGCAGACGATCGAAGAATTACAGGCGCCGCTGTACAGCGCTTTTACCGAACGCTATCTGCTCGATGAGGTTAAAAATCTGCGTCAGCAGATTGCTGATGCGCGGGTTGAACTGACCGAAAAAATTGTCGATAAAGAAATTGATGTATCCAGCAAGGCTCTGACCTATGCCACCGATACCGTCACCTATTTTTTCTATCTGATTGCCGGTGCTTCCACGCTGCTGGTATTAATTGGCTGGAATTCATTACGTGATATCAAAGAACGGGTTGGCGCTTTTGCCAACGACGAAATCCGCCGTATCACCGCCAGCTATGAAAAACGCCTTGATAAACTCGAAGACGAACTGCACCGTAAATCACGGCATATTGCCCAGGCGCAGGAAGAAATTGAACTCACCAACGAAATTCACTCGCTGTGGCTGAAAGCCTCACAGGAAAATACACCGCAGAGCAAAATCGCCATTTACGATCAGATTCTGCAACTGCGTCCGGACGACGTTGAAGCCCTGACTTACAAAGCCGATGCAGCGTTATTACTGGGTCAGGCACAATGGGCAACCAGCCTTGCCAACCGCGCCCTGGAAGTCGACCCGGAAAACAGCCACGCGCTCTATCAGCGTGCCTGTGCCCATGCCGAAAGCGGTGCAACCGAAGAAGCCCTGCGCGATCTGCAGAACGCCATCGATAAAGCCGACTCACTGCGCCTGCAGGCTGGCCGCGACATCAGCTTTGAAAGCCTGCTGCAGAATGAGCGTTTTCTGGAAATGGTGGTACTGCCGCCGGATGAAGACGGTGAAGAAAACAGCTGAGCAAGCGGAGAAAAAGACCATAGCAAAAACCGGAAAAATTCAGACCGGACGGTCTGAATTTTATTCCGTTAAAAAAAGCGCCAGCAGTTCATTCAGATATTGCTGGCCTTTTTCCGTTGGATAAATACGTTTATCCACATTCAATAAACCCAGCTGCTGAGCTTTTGCCACAGGTTCTTCTACAGCATCCAGTGTCAGGCCGGTGCGGTATTCAAAATCATCAACCAGCATACCTTCACGCAGGCGCAGGCCATTCATTAAACACTCGAGGCCAATATCTTCCGGCTCAATGGTTTGCTTACCGGTCAGGAAGGTTTTATCCGGATTGAGATAATCCCGTGGCAGGCGGGTTTTCTGCGTGCGGTAAATTACGTTGGCATCGGCCAGGGTGATTTTGCCGTGCGCTCCGGCGCCAATGCCAAGATAGTCACCAAACTGCCAGTAATTCAGATTATGTTTCGAGGCTTTGCCCGGCTGGCAATGCGCCGATATTTCGTAGTGGTCAAAACCGTGCTCCGTCAGTAATGCCAGCCCGGCCTCCTGAATATCCCATAATGCGTCGTCTTCCGGTAACTGCGGCGGACGTTTATAAAATTCGGTATTGGGTTCTATGGTCAGCTGGTACCAGGATAAATGCGTGGGCTTAAACGCCAGAGCCTGTTGCAGATCGTCCAGCGCCTGTTCGACAGTTTGCCCCGGCAGACCATGCATTAAATCGAGATTAAAATTATCAAAACCGGCTTTTTTCGCCAGTTTAATGGCCCGCAGTGCCTGCTCGCGATCATGTACCCGGCCAAGCTTCTGCAGATGTTCTGGCTGAAAGCTCTGTATTCCGATGGATAAACGGTTAATTCCCAGCTTGCGGTACGCTGCGAATTTTTCAGCTTCGAACGTACCCGGGTTGGCTTCGAGGGTAATTTCGATATCTTTGGCAAAGGTCAGGCGCTGCTTCAGTCCTTTAAACAGCGCTTCGTAAGCCCTGGCCGACAACAGGCTCGGCGTGCCGCCGCCAAAGAAGATGCTGTGAATCTCACGCCCCTGCACCCAGCGCAGGTCTTCATCCAGATCGGCCAGCAATGCGCGGATATATTCCCGTTCCGGCAGATCACCTTCAGCCTGATGCGAGTTAAAATCGCAATACGGACACTTACGGATACACCAGGGAACATGGATATACAGGCTCAGCGGCGGCAGATGCAGCATGACTACTTCCTCAAATTCCGGCTCAGACTTCAGCCAGATCCAGGGCCTGCAACAAAGCTTCCGCCTTGGCGGCCCATTCATTATTTTCGTGTGACAGTCGGGTATTGTCTTTTTTCAGACGCTCGTTGTCTTGCTGCATTTGTAGTATTTGCGCATTCAGTTGCTCAATCTGCTGCTGTTGCGCCAGCACTGCAGCATCGCGTTCAACCAGTTGCGCAGCAGCTTCAGCCAGTTGCTGGCGGGTCTGTTGCTGTTCGTTGTTCAGTTTCTGCACATCTTCCTGCAGCTGCATATTATCCAGCTGCAGGGTTTCGATGCTGCTGATAGTACGTAACACTTTCTGTTCTAACTGATCAAAAATATCCACACATCACTCTTTTTAAAAAATAATAAAAAAGCCCGCACCATAAGCGCGGGCCAGACTTGCATCCCTGAGCGGGGAAATATCAGACGTGCCAGCGCGCCAGAAGTTGCTGAATTGCCTGACCACGGTGAGAGAGCTGATTCTTACGCTCTTTATTCAGACTGGCTGCTGCACAACCTTCGCCCGGAACAAAGAACAGCGGATCATAGCCAAAGCCATCGCTGCCTTCCGGCGCGGTTAAAATACGTCCTTCCCAGCAGCCCTGAAACACCTGTGGCGTCGGGTCGGCGGCATGACGCATATACACCAGTACGCACTGGAAACGGGCAGTACGCTGCGCCTCTGGAACGTCTTTAAGCGTCGCCAGCAGCTTGGCATTGTTGGCACTGTCGCCCTGGCCGAAACCATCGTCGGCTGCGGCATAACGGGCACTGTAAATACCCGGTGCGCCCTGCAGGGCATCGACTTCAAGACCGGAGTCATCGGCCAGTGCCGGCAGGCCGGTAGCGGCGCAGGCATTGCGTGCCTTAAGAATGGCATTTTCAACAAAGCTGAGACCGGTTTCTTCGGCTTCTGTCACATTGAGCCGGGTCTGTGGAATCAGCTCAATATTCAGCCCGGCAAAATGGGTGTCGAACAGTGCGGAAAATTCCCGCAGTTTTCCGGCGTTACCGCTGGCGAGTACTATTTTGTTCATTCTTCGTAAAATCGCTGGCTGAATTTCACATCAAAGGTGCGGCTCTGGCCTTCCGGAGTTGCTTTCAGGTTAACGTTATACATGTCTTCATCATCGAAACGGAAAGTGGTGATGTAATACACCGCATTGGTTTCTTTGATTTCCTGAAATTCCAGTTCGCGGCTCTGACCGAGCAGGTTGCGGATAGTGCCGGTCACTTTACCGCTGACCGCAGCCGGTACATCGCTGCCTTCTTCGTTATGCAGAATCGACACGCTGATATAGCCCAGCGCCCGTGAACGGCTGATGCCATAGGCTTCAGCCGCTTCCGGTGGCAGGAAGCTGGAGTTAAGGCCGATATAGTGAACTTCGTAGTCACCAAATACCTGCTTCTGCTCACCACGGTCGGCGGCCAGCAGCAGTGGGCTGAAGGCGGCACACAGGGTGAATAAACATGCGGTAAAAACCTGAGTCAGTGCTTTCATGATCATTTCCTTGTGATGTGATAAACGGCTATTTCACCCAGCATGGACGGCCACAGGCGAATCGTCCAGTGTTCTTTATGCTGGTCATCGACCACGGTTTTATTGAGGATGCGGATGCCTTTTTCACGGCACAGCATCTCAAAATCGCGGAAGGTACACATATGAATGTTGGGCGTGTCGTACCAGTTATACGGCAGCGTTTCCGACATTGGCATACGGCCTTTCAGCAACAGATAAAAACGCGTACGCCAGTAACCAAAGTTCGGGAAGGTGACAATGGCTTCGTCACCGATGCGCAGCATTTCATCGAGCAATAAATCCGGGCGCTGCACCGCTTGCAGTGCCTGGGTCATGATGACGGTATCAATGCTGTTATCTTCAAAATTACTCAGACCTTTATCCAGATCCTGTTCGATAACATTGACGCCATTAGCAATACAGGCGGTGATTTTTTCCGGATTAATTTCCAGACCATATCCGCGCACATTTTTATGGCGCTTCAGGTAGCTCAGCAACGAGCCTTCACCGCAGCCAAGATCGAGTACCTGACTGTCGGGCTTAACCCACTGCTGGATAATGGCCAGATCATCACGTAATACCGTCATACTTTCCCCTCCACGCCAAGACCGTCAGCCACACGCTGCATATAGGCTTTGAAAATATCCATATAACGCGGAATCGGCAGCAGGAAAGCATCGTGACCGTTGTCGGATTCAATACAGGCATAGCTGACGTTTTTATCGGCGTGCATCAGGGCATTCACAATTTCTTCCGAACGCGCCGGAGAGAAGCGCCAGTCGGTGGTAAAAGAAACCACCAGATAGTCGCACTGCGAGCGGCTCAGACATTTCACCAGATCGTTATCAAAGTCAGCGGCCGGATCAAAATAATCCAGTGCTTTGGTCATCAGCATGTAGGTGTTGGCATCAAAGCGCGTACTGAATTTTTCGCCCTGATAATGCAGGTAGCTTTCCACCTCAAATTCAGGCGCAAAGCTGTAATTCAGTTTGCCTTCTTTCAGCTCACGGCCGAATTTCTGCCGCATCGCATCATCTGACAGATAGGTTAAATGCCCCAGCATGCGCGCCTGCATCAGACCGGATTTCGGAATAGTGCCGAATTTGTGATACCAGCCGTCATGGAAATCCGGATCTTTGGCAATCGCCTGACGCGCAACTTCGTTAAAGGCAATATTCTGCGCCGATAATTTCGGTGCCGAAGCAATCACCACCGCATGGCGTACGCGCTCAGGAAACTGAATCGACCAGCGCAATACCTGCATGCCACCCAGCGAACCACCGACCACGGCGGCCCATTGCTGAATACCCAGCACATCGGCCAGCCGCGCCTGACTGTTGACCCAGTCACGCACCGCCATAATCGGAAAATCCGGGCCGTACACTTCACCGCTTTCCGGATTAATGCTGGTCGGGCCGGTTGAACCTGAGCAGCCGCCTAAATTATTCAGCGCCACCACAAAAAAGTGGTTGGTATCGATGGCTTTGCCGGGACCGATGGCGGTATCCCACCAGCCGGGCTTTTTATCGTCCATGCTGTGGTAACCGGCGGCGTGATGATCGCCGCTCAGGGCGTGACAGATCAGCACCGCGTTGGATTTATCGGCGTTCAGGCTGCCATAGGTTTCGTACATCAGATCGTACTGCGGCAGAACCCGGCCACTGCGCAGAGTCAGTGGCTGATCAAAATGCTGTAACTGGGGAGTGACCAGACCGACGGAGTCGTCGGGAATAACATCCGGCATGAGCGTTCGTTTCCCGCGTTGGTGAAAGCTGACAATTAAGGCGCGGAGTTTATCAGGCTTGCCGCCAGAAGACAGCAGCGGCAGCAAGCCTGAACACGCCGTTGCTGTTACAGCACCAGCGTCTGGCTGATCCCGCAGCCCGCAGCAAAGTGCCCGTCATGGCTGACCAGAATCAGCGCCCCCGGATAAGCCCGTAAGGCCTGTGCCAGCTGTTCACGGCTGTGCCTGTCCAGATGGTTGTCCGGCTCGTCGAGCAACAGCAACGCTCCGGGAGTTTGCTGGGTGACCAGTAACAACGCCAGCTTCATACGCTCACCGCCGCTCAGGATGCCGGCCGGGCGCAGACAGGCATCTGCATTTAACCCAACCCCGGCAAGCAAGGTGCGCGCACTGGTCATATCCAGTGATGTTGCCTGCAGCAGGTTATCCAGCGCACTGAGATGGTTATGCAGCAGACTGCAGTGCTGATCGAGCAGACGTATTTCGCTGCGGCGCAGAATCGTTGGCTGCTGATCCGCTGTCGCAAGCAACTGCAGCAGGCTGCTTTTGCCGGAGCCGTTAGCACCGCGTAACCACAGATGCTCGCCCTGCTGTAAGGCAAAGGTCAGGCGCTGCTCAGGGCGGTACGGCAGTGGCTGATCCGTTACCTGCAGAATCAGACCACTGCGCAGTTTTCCGGTCGTGGGCAGATACCACTGGGCGAGCGGACTGTCTTCCCGCAACCATTGCTGCTGACGCTCTTTCAGCTGACGGGCAGCCTGCTCATGCTGACGGCTGCGTGCCCGGCTCTGCCGCCCCTGCTGCTGCTCCGCGCTTTGTTGTTTGTTATCCAGCAGCAGTTTGCTCTGGCTGCCATCACGGCGCTGACGCTTACCGCTTTGCGCCCGGCGGGCTGCTTTTTCCTGGCTGCGCTGGGTGGCGCGCTCTACCTGTTGCAGACGCTGGCGGCTGCCTTCCAGCTGCTGCAGCAATGCCTGCTGCTCCTGCTGACGCTGCAGCAAAAACTGATCATAGTTGCCACCGTACTGATACAGATGGCCGCTGCGCAGTTCCAGAATATGCTCCATTGCCTGCAGCAGCTGCACATCATGGCTGACCAGAATCAGCACGCCGCGAAAAGCCGCCATCTGCCCGATCAGCCACTGCCGGCCACTGTCATCCAGATGATTGCCCGGTTCGTCGAGTAACAGGACTGCGGGCTCTGATGCAAACAGCAGCGCCAGCTGCAGGCGCATACGCTGCCCACCACTCAGCGCCTGTGCCGGGCTTTGTAAACGCTGCACTAACTGCGCTGCCGAAGTATCTGACTCATACGCCAGACCATAAGGCTGCAGAATCTGCTGCAAACGCTGCGGCAGGCTCCAGTCATCACCGATCAGCTCAAAATCGGCGGCGGTGGCTATGCCTTCTTCCACCCGCTGCAAGGCCTGTAACCGCTGACTGAGATTTAAGTAGTCCGCCAGGCTCTGAGCGTTACGGGGGCCATCAGCCTGCTGTTGCGGTAACCAGACGCAGCGCCCGCGGCAGCGGATATGGCCCTGCTGCACCTGGCGCTGCCCGGCCAGCAGTTCCAGCAACCATGATTTTCCACTGCCATTACGGCCGCACAAACCGTAACGGCCGGCCGTCAGCGACAGCTGAATATCCTGCAGGATATGCTCACCTGCAGCACTTTGTGCACACAGATGTGCGCACTCAAGAAGAACGGATTGGGACATAAGCTACTCCTGCGGCAGCAGGCGCATAGCGGGTACACAGAGGTCGTGTAAGAAGAGAGAGGTACTGCCAGACCCGACATACGCAGTCCTGCCCGCCGATTAAAACCAAAAGAAAAGGGTTAATGACGGAAGCAGGGCGTTTAAATCATGTCGGTGCGGACTCCGCAGAAGAATTCAGAAGTGGCAGGTTAAGAAAAAGCGGCATTGCTGACAAGATTATGACTGTCTTTTCCTGCTGCGTTTTCGCTTTGTTGACGCTTTCTGTGTCGTTATTCTCAGAGCGAACGGGGCATTTCGCGCTATACAGTGGTTTCACCTTTGGTCTAAAGTTGAAAGATCTCAGGAAAAGGAAGTCCGCTATGCAGCCCATTGCCACACCTGCCACGCTCAATACCGATGATCTGAAAGCCATGGTTTATGGCGCCTGTTTTCTTGCCTCAGGCGGCGGTGGCCCGATCAGTATGGCGCTCGATTTTCTGCAACGCATGAGTGGTACCGTCAGCCTGCTGCCGGTCACGCAACTGGAACGGGATAAAACAGCGCTGATGGTGGTTGATCTGGGCTCTCCCGATGCCGCCGCCGAGGGGCACGGCTTCACTGCTCCGGTCAATGCTTTCAAAAGCCTCAGCGCTTACCTGAAAGAAAAAGAACAGAAAACCATTGCTTACCTGCTGCCCGGTGAAATTGGTGCGGTGAATACCCTGATCCCGTTTTATATCGCCTCCATGATGGATGGCAAAATTGCCGTGATCGACGCCGATCCCTCGGGCCGTGCCGACCCGCGCCTGACCGAAACCCTGCTGGCCGCAACCAACGCACCGAGCTGTCCGGCCATGATTGCCTCCGACACACAGACCGGCGCCGGCCTGCGCTGCGACTGGACGGCCGAACCTTTTGCTTCAACCCTGTTCCTCGATCTGAGCGCCGCCGAACTGGAAGAAAAGGCCCGCGAAACCGTCAGTCAGCCGGAGTATCATCAGGTCGGTGGTATGGCCTGCTATCCACTGGACACCAACTTTTTGCAGAGTCCGGCCGCGAAAAACTCGCTGGTCTATAACTCCGTCGGCCGGGCACTGATTATCGGCCGGCAGATTCTCAGTTCCTCATCCGTCCCGGCGTTATCAATGCTGCTCGATCTGCTGCATATCCATAACTACATATTTACCGAAGGTAAAATCAGCAAAATCATTAACCGTACCCACGGTGGTTTTGATGTCGGCAAAATTATTTTCAGTGCACCTGCAGGTGATTACTGGGTGTATTACAAAAACGAAAGCCTGCTGGCCTGGGATGTAAAACAAGGGCGGCCACATGCCATCGCACCGGATTGCATCAATATCATGCTGGCGGCAGCCGATGGTACAACACCGGCCGGTACGCCACTGTCGACCGCCGATATCCGCGAAGGTCAGAGTTGTACTCTGTGGGGAACCGCCTGTCCGGAAGCCATCCGCATCACGCCGGTGATCAGCCAGTTTATGGATGACCTGAACGATATTCTCAGTGCCTTCCCGGAAGACCACGTTGCGGTGTC
>NZ_DDCJ01000043.1:17379-27027 GCF_002335285.1 Thalassolituus sp. UBA2009 | reverse complement strand
GATCTTGAGACCCACCTGTTTTACGAGATCTGGCGTAACTCTCCCGATAACATGTTTATCCTGCGGGTTGGCGAAGATGATTTTTATTTTGTAAAAACCAATCTGTCGCAGCAGCTGAGCCTCGAACTGGTGTCCGCCGCCCCCAAAGATATGGGCATCAGAGAACTGATGCCCCCTGATTTGTACGAACAGGTCAGCGCCAACTACAAACGCTGTATGGAACGTAAAGAGCCCA
Organism: Thalassolituus sp. UBA2009; assembly: GCF_002335285.1. NCBI lineage: Bacteria > Pseudomonadati > Pseudomonadota > Gammaproteobacteria > Oceanospirillales > Oceanospirillaceae > Thalassolituus > Thalassolituus sp. UBA2009. The sequence continues at coordinate 26,792 of NZ_DDCJ01000043.1, read as the reverse complement.
TTCAGTACGAAGAAGTTGAGGAGCTGACCAGTCACGATGGCAGCCCACAATATTGGAGCACAACACTTTCTCCTATTTTTGGCTCCGCCGGTGAGGTGCAGTATATCTTTGGCATTTCGCGCAATATCACCCGCCTGAAACAGGCGCAGAAAGCGGCCGAAGCTGCCAACGAAGTAAAGACCTCATTTCTGGCTAATATGAGCCACGAAATGCGTACCCCGTTAAATGGAATCCGTGGCGCTGCCGAGTTATTACTCAAGTGTGATGATCCGCAGGAAAAAGAAGAGCTGTGCCGGCTGATTCTCAACGCCACCGAAGCTCTGACCCGCCAAACCTCCGATATTCTTGAATATGCCCGTATCGACAGCGGCAATATCCGGCTGGAAAATGCACCATTCTCTCTGCGCGAAGCAGTGAAAGATGTGCAGAGTCTGGTACAGCATGCGATACAGGAAAAGAACATCCGCTTCAGCGTAAATATCGACAGCCGCATTCCCGATCAGCTGCATGGTGATGGCGGCAGGCTAAAACAAATTCTGCTGAATCTGGTCAGTAATGCGGTTAAGTTTACCCACGAAGGCAGCGTCTCTCTGACCATTGATCTGAGTAAGCGCCTTGGCCAGGAACACCAGCTGCGCTTCCGGATTGTCGATACCGGTATCGGTATTCATGCCGACGATATGAATAAATTATTCCGTCCTTTCAGTCAGGTCGATCAGTCAACCACCCGCCGTTATGAAGGCAGTGGCCTGGGGCTGACCATCTGCAAAGATCTGGTGAATGCCAAAGGCGGGAATATCGAAGTCAGCAGCGTGCCCGGCAAAGGCTCTGTATTTGAATTTAATCTCAGTTATCCTGCATTAATGCAGGATATTCCTGCGCCGCACCAGCTTGATCCGTTGCCCAGGATACCCAATCTGAAAATCCTGCTGGTTGAGGATAACCGCACCAATCAATTAGTGACCAAAAAAATTCTGTCCCATGCCGGTATTAAGGTAACCGTCGCCGAACACGGTCAGGAGGCCCTCGACTTCTGTCAGCAGCAACGTTTTGATCTGATTTTAATGGATTGGCATATGCCGGTAATGGATGGGCTGCGTGCCACGCAATTGCTGCGTGAAATGGATGACTATCATCGCCGTATTCCTATTGTTGGCCTTACCGCCAACGCCATGGAGCAGGATCGCCAGACCTGTCTGAACGCTGGCATGGATGATGTGGTATTAAAACCACTGAGCGGAGAAAAACTGCTGCGCTGTATCGCCCGCTTACATACCGGCCGGGAAGCACCGGCGGCGCCAAAAGCGCCCTGAAATGACGCGCATAAAAAAAGCTGCCTCTGTTAATAACAGTGGCAGCTTTTTTACTGGCCCGGCCCTGATAAAGCCTCAGGCGTGTTTCTGCATAAAGGCTTTTACTTTAGGGGCAATGCTTTCGCGGAATTTACGGCCATTAAAGATACCGTAATGGCCAACCCCCTCTTCTTCCAGATGTTGTTTTTTACTCTTGGCAATACCGGCGCATAAATCCAGGGCACAGGCGGTTTGGCCTCGTCCGGTAATATCGTCAAGCTCACCTTCGATGGTCATCAGGGCCATCGTTTTAATCGCCTTAAGATCAACTTTTTCACCACGGAATTCCAGCTCACCCTTAGGCAACTGGTGCTCCAGAAATACCCGGCGGATAGTGTCGAGATAATATTGCGCCGGCATATCCATAACCGCCAGATACTCGTTATAAAACTGCCGGTGGGCTTCAGCGCTTTCACCGTCGCCTTTCACCAGATCACTGAAAAACTTGAAGTGCTTACTGATGTGCGAGTCCATATTCATCGACATAAAACCAGTCAGCTGAATAAACCCCGGATAAACCAGCTGACCACGGCCTTTAAAACCCGGCGGCACGCGGCAGATAACATTATCCTCAAACCATTCCAGATCACGGCCGGAAGCATAGTCATTCACATCCGTCGGATTAATACGCACATCCACCGGGCCGCCCATCAGACTCATGCTCTTCGGCAGATTCGGGTTGTTATGCATCGCCATATAGCCGGCCGCTACCAGTGCCGGAACGCAGGGCTGACACACCGCCAGTACATGGGTATCCGGGCCCAGCTTTTCCATAAATTCGATTAAGTACTCAACGTAATCATCGAAACGGAAACCGCCATCACTCATGGGCACATCGCGGGCATTGCGCCAATCGGTGATATACACCTCATGGTCCGGTAAAAATTCACGCACAGTGCCACGTAGCAAAGTAGCAAAGTGACCGGATAACGGCGCCAGCAGCAGCACCTTAGGCTGATCCAGACCGCGGGTACGACGGCGGAAATGCAGCAGATTGCAGTAGGGTTTTTCAATCACGGTTTTATATTCAATACCGATCGTACGGCCATCAATTTCCGTGGTATCCAGATCCCAGTCCGGCTGCTCGTAATAATCGGTCAGTCGTTCGGTCAGCTCCATCGTGGCACGTACGGTACGAAAAAAGATGCCGTAATTCAGTGGATTCCACGGCTGATAAAACATATTGCGCGTATGGCGTGCGAGCACATGCACCGGGCGCATGGCATCCATAATCTGGGCATTCATTTTGTAGAGCATGATCGTTCCTCCGTGACTGCCACCGGCGGGTGACAGTGAGAACATTCTGGTTGTTATAACCCTAGCCTATCAGAAAACCTTAGCGGTTTTGCTGCAATGCAGATCAGCTTTTGTCCGCTTGGGAAGACGCATCAGAGCTATTTCTGTCCTCTGTAAACAAGAGCACAGACAAATCCACAGGTCATTTGTGCAACCTGTACTGGTTTTTACGCCACAGACCCTATTAAAAGCCGCGCTGACAGCTATATATGAGGCCCGTTAAAACTGTATGGCAACGAATGACTGGCGGTAAAAATCACCCATTAGCATGAGAAATTCAGCAAAAAAAGCCGTCACCAGATCAACAGAAAGGAGCAAAGCCCGACAGACAGCCAGGGCCGGAGGGCAAAGCGGACATCACCCATAATGTCCGCGCCATGTCTCGCAGATAAAACCTCAGATAGCGCGTAAGAAGCTGAGTAAATCGTCCCGTTGTTGCTGACTCAGCTGCTCAAATGCCTGCTTTGCTGCCAGACCTTCGCCACCATGCCAGAGAATCGCCTGCGGTAAGGTTTGCGCCCGGCCATCATGCAGGAAGCGGCTGACACCATCACCTTCCAGCAAACCCAAACCCCACAGTGGCGGTGTACGCCATTCCTGAGGCTGCGCATTTCCCTCGCCGACACCGTCGCTGAGATCGTCGCCCATGTCGTGCAGCAGCAAATCGGTATAGGCATAGATTGTCTGCCCGCGCAGCGGCGCCAGCACGGCGTCGGTAGCGGTTGTTAATGTCGGCCGGTGACAGACCGCGCAGCCGGTTTGGGCAAACAGTTGCGCCCCACGTTCAAAGGCCGCGTTATCGCTGACACGTCGTCCGTACACCGCTAACACAGTAAGGAACTCATTGATCTGGCCCAGCGCTTCCTCGCTGACCTCAGGATTTCCGCCGGACGGTTGGCTGGTACAGATATCCTGATGTTCCGTGCAGGGCTCCTGCGGATTCACCACACTGGTTAATCCCATATCCTGTTGCAAAGCTCCGGCACTTTGTCCGCGCAGCGAACACTGCATCGCCTTCCAGCCAAAGCGGCCAATGCAGTCCTGCCCTTCGCGCTGCAGGCGATGGGCGCGGCCGGAAATACCATCAGCATTACTGTCCGATTCATCTTCATAAGCCAGAATCTGCTCCTCCGGCACCAGATTCAGCAAACCGACCCCGGTAAGCTGCGGCGATAAGCGTGGCCCAAGGTGAATGCCAGCAGCCAGTGCATGGCTCGGATTGCTCAGCACAAACTGTGGCTTACCAGAGCCATCATCCTGCCAGCTGACATCGCCTTCGCCACGCCCGACGGTGGCAAACGGCTGCAGCTGACCACCCAGATGCGGATCAGGCCGGCCATTTGCGTCGCCCAGACGGAACAGCAAACCGCTGCCTATCTGGCCGTCAGCCAGTAAGCTGGCGGCACGGCCGTTGGCGGTGTGACACAGATCGCAGGCCCCGGCGACAAACAGCGGCCCCAGTCCATCGAGTTGCGGACGCCCGCCGGGCGCCATTTCCCAGTCAGCAACAAACAGCTCACGACCGCGCGAGACCTGCGCCAGTTCCTCCAGCGGCAGGCCCGGAATAAACTGCAGAAAACCTAATGAGGCCTGCCATTCAACCGTGGCCGCGCCACCCACCGGCAGCCAAACCTGCGTTTGTTGGCCAGCGCCGGAGCCGGAGTTATCGGAGGCACCACAGCCGGTCAGCAGCAGCGCGATTAACAGTAAATAACCAGTGCGGATCATGGCGCTGACGTCACCATCGCCGCAGATGTTGCCGCTTCCGCTGCAGCTTCGGGTATGGATACTAATACCGGTACGCGGTAGCCCCACAGATTAATAAGATCACTGCCACCCAGCGATCCCTCAAAGCTCCAGCCCCAGGAGAACAACTGACCATCGCCGCGCAGGCCAAGGGTATGCAGCGCCCCGTTACCTAAATCCAGAGCATTATCAAATTGCAGAATCGGGCTCAGTGGTGCTTCGACATCATCGTCCTGCTCAATACCCAGCGTACCAAGCATGTTCTGTCCCCAGGGATAGACCTTGCCATCGGCGCGCTTCACAAAACTCTGATTACCATTAGCCCAGACCGCCTGCACATCGCTGAACCACGGCAGCAGCTGCGGGCTTGTAACCACTTCCGGCCATTGCTCGCTGACAAATAAACCCACCTGACTGCTGAAGTTCAGACCCCACGCATACACCTGACCGCTTTTACCCAGCGCCAGAACATGATCACGACCGGCGGCTACAGCAGTAATCGCTTGCGGCAGCGGAATCTGCACAGGCGTGCTGTGAACCTCGGTATCTTCGCTGGCTAACCCCAGGTTGGCGTAGTCATTGGCGCCCCAGCCCCAGAGAACGCCCTGCTCATCCAGCGCATAAGAACTGCCGGACGATGCGGCTACCTGCACAATATCCGTCAGAGTTAAGCGCACCGGATAATCACGGTTAAGGGCAGAGCCATCGCCTAACTGGCCAAGATTATTGCTGCCAAAAGCAGAGACTGTGCCGTCGTTATGCAGCACCAGCGAATGACCGTAACCACGTACAACAGACACCGCATCGGTGATGCCAGGCACCTGTACCGGCGTCAGCCGGGTGCTTGTATCTGCCGTTTCTGCCACAGCACTGCCCAGTCCGAGCTGACCATTGGCACCGTCTCCCCAGCTCCAGACCGTACCATCAGCGGCCAGCGCCAGTGAGGCATTCTGATTGAACGCCAGCGACACAAACGTCTTGCTGGTTGGCAGTAACACCGGCGTCAGCGGATGGGATTCATCACTGGCCTGCTTGCTGGTCATGCCCAATCCCAGCTGGCCTTTGTTATTGCGGCCCCAGACATAAGTTTTGCCTTCAACAATTGCACCGGAGTGCGCACCACCAGCCGTAACCCGCTTACCGAAATAAGCCTGATGGCTTGCACGGGTCTGGTTACCAGCCGCATCGCTCACCACAATCTGATACGTATTGAGACCACCGCTCAAGCGGAGTGCAGCACTGAATTGCCCACTGCGGCCATCGGCATCCAGCTGCAAGTCAGCGGGAAAGCTTTGCCCATCGCTGACAATTTCTACGCTACTCAGCTTGTTGTCGTCGCTGACAATGCCCGTCAATGTCAGCAAACGGCTTTGCGAGATCGCCGAATCGACAGGGAATTGACCACTGAGTTGTGGTGCTGTGATGTCCGGAGCATTGCTGTTATCACTGTCCGCACCACAGCCCAACAGAAACAGAACCGGTAAAACCGGCAGGAATAAACGTTGCATTGCAGCCACCCGTTAATGAGAACCAATATCAAAGGCGGCGAACAATACATCTAGCGATAATTATTCGCAAATAAGAATTTTATTATTATAAGCCACCCAGACCTCCTCCTCTCGCCTGCCCCGGCGTTTTTCCAAACCAGCGCTTGAATGCCCGCTGAAAGTTGCTTTGCTCCTGATACCCCAGCCGCAGGGCGATTTCCGGCAGCGCCACGCCCTGCTGCAATAAGCGCTTTGCCTGCTCACGCCGGACCTCTTCCAGCAATTGCTTGAAGGTCACACCACGGGCACGCAAGCGCCGCTGCAGGGTGCTGATGCTTAATCCCAGACAACCAGCCACCCAGGCGCGGTCAGGCTCCCCCAGTACCAGCGACTGCTCGATCCAGTAGCGCACATGGGCCAGCGCCTGTTGCTCGTTCAGCTGTTGCAGCGCATGACGCGCGGCCAGATCCTGCGCCGCAGCCTGTTGTGGGTTGGCACCGGCAACGGCTGTCGTCAGCAGCTCATGGCTGAATTCGATACTGTTCTGTGGCGCGGCGAACTGCACCGGGCAGCCAAAATAATGCTGCCAGCGTTCCGGGTGTTTGGGCGGCTGGCTGCGCAGGGTGACGTTCAGAGGCCTGACCGGCTGATGGGTCAGCCAGCGTGCCATGGCCACCAGCGCCACCATGGCGGTATGTAACGACAACAGCGGCACCGGCTGGCGGGCATGAAAGCTGATACGCACACCCTGTGCGGTTTCCTGCAGTGGTAAATCGATGGCTTCACCGATCAGGCGGTGAAAACGCAGCAACCGCTCCAGTGCTTCACGCAGGTTACGGCTGGACTGCATGGCGAAGCTGATTACCGGCGCATGCTCGAGGCGGATATCACGGCCAATGGCCAGAGCCAGATCATCATCCGGGCAGGCCGCGGTGATGGCATTCCACAACGCCGTCACCCGGGTCTGGGGAATCCGACCCTGCGGCTCCTGCAACAGTGCAGCGTCGATTCCGGACTGTTCACACAGCAGCGTACTGTTAAGGCCAAAGCCTTCCGCGCCCTGCAACAGCAAACGCACCCAGGCGCTGGAGGTCGTCGCCAGAGGTGGCTGACCGATCTGTAGCGGCGGTGACATAACAATCTTCCGGGTATAAATGACTCATTATGATAACAACTTGACCCGAAAAGCCAATCTGCATCCATCGCGCTGTCGTATGTTGAATACAGATCAGACAACTCATAACAACAACGACTAATAACAAGCCATCAGGCAAGGCAGGTAACCATGAGCAAGCAGTCCGCATACACTCCGGCAGCCAAAGAGTTCAACAGCTTCGCGGAGTTTTATCCGTTTTATCTCGGTGAACATTCCAACCGCACCTGCCGGGTGCTGCACTATACCGGCACCCTGAGTGCCATCAGTATCATCAGCTATGCCATCTGGAGCAGTCAGTACTCACTGATCCCACTGGCCTTTGTTGCCGCCTACGGTCAGGCCTGGATTGGTCACTTCTTTTTTGAGCACAACAAGCCGGCGACCTTCAAGTATCCGCTGTGGAGCTTTATGGGTGACTGGGTGATGATCAAAGACTTCCTCACCGGCCGCATCAAGCAGAAAATGCCGCAGAAGTAAGCCACTGCCTCTCCTGTCGCGCCCTGAATCCGGGGCGCGCTGGCACCTCCTGCCACCAGCCCCCGATCCGTAGAACTACCTAGCCATTTATACCTATGTCGCATTCACACCCAGAAGGTGCGGGCTTTTAATGCCTGCCTTTCTCCGGCGCCGCATTCATCGCGTGCGCAACGCACAAGGGTGTGTCAGGCGCCGGTATTCATTGCTTATCCGGGGGCTGTATGCAGCACTACAACATTTATGAAATGGGTCTGGATGCCAATCAGGCCAACTACACCGCCTTATCGCCGATCAGCTATCTGCAGCGCGCGGCCTTTGTTTACCCGCACCGCATCGCCCAGATTCATCAGGACACCACCTACACCTGGGGCGAAACCTACGAGCGCTGTGTGCGTCTGGCCTCTGGCCTGAAGTCGCTGGGTATCCAGCACGGCGAAACCGTTTCTTTCCTGTGTGCCAATATTCCCCCGATGTTTGAAGCGCACTTTGGTGTGCCGATGTGTGGCGCGGTACTGAATGCCATCAACACCCGTCTGGATGCAGAAGCCGTAGCCTTTATTCTGCAGCATGCCGAAACCCGCATTCTGTTTGTCGACCGCGAATTCAGCGACGTGGCCAGCAAAGCCCTGAAACTGCTAGCCGTTAAACCGATGGTGATTGCCGTTGATGACCCGTACTTCGACGGCGGTGAACTGCTGGGCGAACAGACCTACGAGCAGCTGCTGGAAAAAGCCGATGCGGATTTCGCCTGGGATCTGCCACAGGACGAATGGCAGGCCGTTACCCTGAACTACACCTCAGGCACCACCGGTAATCCGAAAGGCGTGGTTTATCACCACCGCGGCGCGTACCTGAACGCCGCTAACAACATTATTTCCTGGGACATGGGCAAGCACCCGGTATACCTGTGGATTCTGCCGTTGTTCCACTGCAATGGCTGGTGTTTCCCGTGGACCATCGCTGCTGCGGCCGGTGTCAGCGTCTCCCTGCGTCATGTGCGCGCCGACGCCATTTATGGCGCCATTAAAGATCACAAAGTCTCGCACTTCTGCGGCGCACCGATTGTGCTGAACATGCTGAACAATGCACCAGCCGAGATGAAAGAAGGCATCGAACATCAGGTTAACGCCATGGTGGCCGGTGCAGCGCCTCCGGCTGCCGTGATCGAAGGTATGGAAGCCATGGGCTTTAAAGTGACCCACGTGTATGGCCTGACCGAAACCTACGGCCCGTGTGTGGTGTGTGAATGGGACGACGCTTGGAACAGCCGCACGCCGGGTGAACGCGCCGCACTGAAGGCCCGCCAGGGTGTGAAGAGCCCGATGCAGCAGGATCTGATGGTTGCCGATCCGGATAACCTGCAGCCGGTTGCCCGCGATGGCGAAACCATTGGTGAGATTTTCATCCGCGGTAATATCGTGATGAAAGGCTATCTGAAGAACCCGCGCGCCAGCGAAGAGGCCTTTGCTGGTGACTGGTTCCACACCGGCGATCTGGCGGTATGGCACGAAGATGGTTACATCGAAATCAAAGACCGCTCGAAAGACATCATCATCTCCGGTGGTGAGAATATTTCCTCCATCGAAGTGGAAGATATTCTTTACCGTCACCCGGATGTGGAAGAGGCCGCCGTGGTTGCCAAGCCGGATGAAAAATGGGGCGAAACGCCTTGTGCTTTCGTCAAACTGAAGCCGGGTGCTGAAGAAGACGCTGCTGCGATTATGGATTTCTGCCGTGCCAATATGGCGCACTTTAAAATTCCGCGTCACGTGGTGTTTGGCGAGCTGCCGAAAACCTCTACCGGTAAGATCCAGAAGTTTATTCTGCGCGCTCAGGCTAAAGAGTCCTGATACCCGGGATTTAACCGCAGCGTATAAAAACGGGCCTCAGCTGAGGCCC
>NZ_DDCJ01000043.1:0-17196 GCF_002335285.1 Thalassolituus sp. UBA2009 | reverse complement strand
GGGCCTCAGCTGAGGCCCGTTTTTTATTGCGGAAATATCACACTACTGCGCGCATGTTACCGGCGACCAAACATCAAAGCTGTCTTCATCCAGCGCATCTTTTTCGCTGTAGAGAAAACAATGGTCGCCTACCCGCAACGGCTGTGGCGCAAGACTGCCAGCCTCACCGGTTTCAATAAAATCACGTTGCGGCTCTGGCCGCTCACTGCGCACTGCATCCAGCTGACGGCGCAGACGCGGATCGAAAGGCACAGCCTTTAATGACTGCGCGCCGGGCGGTTCACTGGGGGCATCCCATTCCGCACCCCAGTCCGCATCCATATTGACAGCCGGCAGACGCAGTAACGGCGGCGAGATAAATAAAGGTTCAGCGCTTTCTGAGGTTTCCTGCGCGTTATTCAGTACGGCAGGTGCCGGAGCTGCGGGGTTTTCTGCTGCAGGAGTAGCGGGTTGTTCAGGCACGCGTTGAAGAGGCTCATTGTCGGGGACTGTCGGCACAGGCAAAGCAGACTGCAGTTGCAGACTAAGCACTGGCATAAGCTCTGATGGCTTTGCTGCCTGTTGCAGCGGCGCAGCCAACAGCAACAGGTGCAGCAGTAGCGATACACCCAAAGCCAGAATCAGGGGATTGTGCAGCAGATAAAACAAATGAGTAGCGTCCCGTCCTTCGCCGGAACAGGCTCCGGCGGCGGGGATTAGACGCAACTATTGATATCAGGTTCAGCGCAGCAAATCAGCGCGATCGCTCAGAAGTCCATTACAAACCCGCTCAGGCGCGTTCGTATACTACAAAGCTGTAGTTATAAGGATTCGGGCCTTCGGCGGCGAAGTCTTCGCGTGCCACTTCCTGCCAGGCACTGCGTTCAAACTCGGGGAAGAAAGCATCGCCTTCGACTTCGGCGTGAACTTCGGTCAGATACATACGATCAACCAGCGTCAGCGCCTGGCTGTAGATTTCGGCGCCGCCAATAATCATGGCTTCATCCTGACCGTTAATCAGCGCAATGCTCTCTGCCAGTTCGCGGGCAGCCTGCAGCGAGTCGACCACTTTTACGCTGTCGTTCGCATTGGGCGCCTGATAACCGCTCTGACGGGTAATGATGATGTTGGTGCGGCCCGGCAGTGGTTTACCGATGCTTTCATAGGTTTTGCGGCCCATCACAATGGTTTTACCCATGGTGACCTGTTTGAAGTATTTCAGGTCGTTAGGCAGATACCAGGGCAGCTTATTATCGATACCGATAACACGGTTTTCGGCGAGGGCGACGATCAGGGAGAATTTCACAGCCAGCTTCCGTTGTGCAAAAGCGCCATCATACCACTGCGCTTATGCTCCGTCTGGTCTCAGGCGACGTCGCCCTCCAGACACGGCTGGCTTCAGATATGGTCAGGCGCAGCGCGCGACCATCGGCGGGATATCATCAGCCGGCAAAGGCCGGGCAAAGAAAAAGCCCTGATATTGGTCGCAGCCAAAAACCGCCAGAACATCGAGCATTTCACTGTCTTCAACACCTTCAGCAATCACTTTCAGGCCCAGATTGTGGGCCAGATTGATAATTGAGCTGGCAATGGCGGCATCGTGGCTATCGGTGACGATGTCTTTAACAAACATCCGGTCGATTTTCAGGTAGTCGATGGGCAGGTCTTTAAGATAGGCCAGAGATGAATAGCCGGTACCAAAATCGTCAATCGCCACCGATACGCCCAATGTGCGCAGGCGGTTAAGTACCTGTACGCCATGGTCCAGGTTGTACATCAGCGTGCTCTCGGTAATCTCCAGCGTCAGATTCTGTGGTGGCAGGCCGGCATCGGCCAGCAGCTGCTGAATGCTGTCTGCCAGATCCCGCTGGCGGAACTGGCGTGGCGACAGGTTGACCGACAGTTTAGTGTCTGCCGGCACCAGTCCCTGACTCAGCCAATCAGCATATTGGCAGCAGGCATTGCGTAATACCCATTCACCGAAACGCTCGATCAGTCCGGTCTCTTCCAGCACCGGAATAAAGATAGATGGCGACACATCACCCAGTACCGGATGCTCCCAGCGCAGCAGCACTTCAACACCGGCAAAGCGCTGTTCACTGACACTGACCTGAGGCTGATACGCCAGGCGCAGTTCTTCACGCTCCAGCGCATGATGCAGCGCACTCTCCAGACCCACGCGGATCTTGTCTGCCGGTGAACTGCGGTGGCAGAACACATAGCTGACGTTACGTCCTTCGCGCTTGGCCTGATGCAGGGCCAGTTCAGCATGGCGCACCAGCTGCCCGGCGTCGTAACTGACCCGGCTGGCCAGCTCGATACCAATACTGACGGTGGAGAAAATTTCTTCATCGCCAATGCTGAAAGGCTTCTGAAAAGCAGCACTGATTTTATGGGCAACGGCAGCACTCATAGACTCGTTTTCCAGATCACCACTGGCTTCAAGAATCACGGCGAAACTGTTGCCACCCAGACGTGCAACGGTATCGGAACGGCGCAGCGTCTGCTGCAGGCGCTGCGCACAGGCAATCAGCAGCAGATCACCAAACTGATGACCATGCAGTTCGTTCACTACCCGGAAGCGGTCGATATCCACAAACAGCAGACTGACATCCTGACCACGGCGCTGGCTCTGAACCAGACAATGATCCAGCCGGTCCTGAAACAATCCCCGGTTCGCCAGCCCGGTGAGGGGGTCATGATGGGCGGCATGTTTCTGATCAATGTCGTACTGACGGCGAGCCATCGCCATCTGCATCACATGCAACAGCAGGCCGGACTGTGCCTGATGCGAACTCAGTACTTCCTGCACACCGGCGGCAATCAGTCTGGTTTCATCACTAAGGTGCTCAAGCAGAACCACCAGCGGCGCTTCTGGCAGCATCAGCCGCACACGCGCTATCGCAGCTTCCAGATGCCGGTCAAAACGCTTACTGGACAGACAAACCACTCCCTGCTGCGCTTCCAGCCAGGCTGCACAGATGTCATCAAGGGATAACATCTGTTGCAGACTGACATCTGGCAACGGCGGTAACGACAGTGTCTCATCCGCACTGAACAGCAGCAGTGTCGGCAATTCGCTATCAAGTAATGGGTTCACCAGCAGCACCGGCAGTCAAAGATGCCTTCAGTATAGACAAGCATGCCGCAGCGTCCGGCCGGACAACGAGAATTACAAAAAAGAATTGTTACAGCGGAGGTAGCTGTCTGCTCCGCCTCTGCCCAGGGCAGGAACGGAGCGATAGCCGATCAACGGCCGATCAGATGGCGACCGGCGCTTTGATATGAGGATGCGATTCGTAGCCTTCGATCACAAAGTCTTCAAATTTATAATCAAACAGGCTGTCAGGTTTACGCTGAATCACCAGTTTTGGCAGCGCCATAGGCTCACGCAACAGTTGCAGGTCAGTCTGCTCAAGATGATTGGCGTACAGATGCACGTCACCACCGGTCCAGACAAAATCACCCACCTGCAGATCACACTGCTGCGCCACCATATACACCAGCAATGCATAGCTGGCGATGTTGAACGGTACGCCGAGGAAAATATCGGCGCTGCGCTGATACAGCTGGCAGGATAATTTGCCGTCAGCCACATAGAACTGGAAAAACGCATGGCATGGCGGTAACGCCATATTCTCAATTTCGCCGACGTTCCAGGCGCTGACGATCAGGCGGCGCGAGTCAGGATTGTTTTTGATCTGGTTCACCACCTGGGTGATCTGATCAATATGACGGCCATCGGCGGTTGGCCAGCTGCGCCACTGCGAGCCGTACACCGGCCCCAGATTGCCGTCTTCATCGGCCCACTCATCCCAGATAGAGACGCCGTTTTCTTTCAGATAGCGGATATTGGTATCACCACTCAAAAACCACAGCAGCTCATGAATAATAGAGCGCAGGTGCAGCTTTTTAGTGGTTACCAGCGGGAAGCCTTCACTCAGATCGAAGCGCATCTGATAGCCAAAACAGCTGTACGTGCCAGTGCCGGTACGGTCTTCTTTAAAGGTGCCGTTTTGGCGTACATGGCGCATCAGATCGAGGTATTGCTTCATACTTTCTGTTCTCCGGATTTCGGGCTGCGGTAAGCGATAACCAGCAGGATGATCCCTATAACAATCATCGGCAGACTGAGCAGCTGGCCGCGGCTCATCCAGCCAAATAAATCAAAACCGATATGTGCATCCGGCTCGCGGAAGAATTCGGCAATCGTGCGGAACAGGCCATAACCAATCAGGAACATGGCGCTGACGGCTTTCTGTGGCCGTGGCCGGGACGAATAAAACCAGAGGATAACAAACAGCAGGAAACCCTCCAATGCTGCCTGATACAACTGTGATGGGTGGCGTGGCAGCTCGCCGGCACGTGGAAACACCATCGCCCAGGGCACATGCGCCGGATCAGCCACCCGGCCCCAGAGTTCACCGCCAATAAAATTACCGAAACGGCCAAACATCAGACCAACCGGAACCAGTGGCGCGACAAAATCGGCAACGTCGAAGAAGTTCTTCTGATACTTATGCCCAAACCACGCCAGTGCGGCCATTACACCCAGCAGACCACCGTGGAACGACATTCCGCCTTCCCATACCCGTAACAGCCACAAAGGGTCCTGCAGAAATTGCGGAAAATTATACAGCAGCACATAACCGCAGCGGCCACCGAGGATAACCCCCATGGCGCCATAAAAAATCAGATCCGACACCTGCTCCGGCGTCCAGCCTGATCCGGGACGGCGGGCACGGTAATTAGCCAGGCCCCAGGCCGAAGCAAACGCCAGCAGATACATCAGGCCATACCAGTGAATTTTCAGCGGGCCAATCGCAACCGCAACAGGATCAATATCAGGATACGTCAGCATACGGACTTCCTTGCAACAACAGTCAGGCTCAAGCAAAACATCCTATTTTTAACTCCTTATGAAATGCGCTTAAAACAACAGAAATTTAATACCAACCACACACAACAACAGGGCAAAGCCCTTCTTCAGCAATGCCTGATCCAGACGGTGGGCCAGTTGCGCCCCTACTTTGGCAAAGGGCACGCTGGTCAGCACGATGCCGATAATGGCCGGCCAGTACAGGAACCCGGTACTCCATACCGGCAAATCCGCATGATTCCAGCCCGCCGCAACATTACTGATGGCACCGGTCAGCGCAATTGGCAGGCCACAGGCCGCCGAAGTAGCTACCGCCTGGCGCATGGGAATCTTCATCCAGCTCAGATAAGGCACCGTGAAAGTACCGCCGCCAATGCCAAACCAGGACGAACCAAAACCTACCACCGAACCGGCCATAATCAGCCCCCGGTTACCTGGACGCTTACCAGCGCCTTTTGGTTCCAGCCCGAAAAACATTTTCGCCGCCAGTAACAGGGCAAAGACACCGATAATTTTCTGCAGCAGCGGGCCCGGCACAGCGGTAATTAAAGACACGCCCAGCATAGTGCCCAGCACAATGCCGATGCTCATCACACCCACCAGCGTCCAGTCCACAGCTCCCTGACGATGATGCTCACGCACAGAACTGAGCGAGGTAAAGACGATGGTCGCCAGTGACGTAGCCACAGCCATATGAGTGAGCACAGTTTCACTCACCCCCTGTGCGGCAAAAGTAATGACCAGAACCGGCACAATCACCATGCCGCCGCCAATGCCAAACAAACCCGCCAACAGGCCGGCAACGGAGCCAACCGCCAGGAACAGCAGAAAAGTCATCATAGCTATGAAAATTCCGGTTTAAGGGGGCGGCATTATGACCTAAAGTGCGGGCAAAGTCGGCAGCGCCTGCGCAACAGAGCATGCCTGCGGTAACCATTATCAGGAAATACCTATGTGTCTGATCGTACTGAACTGGCAACCACAGGACAGTCAGTGGCTGACCCTGAGTGCCAACCGTGATGAATTCTACCCCCGCCCGGCCAGTGCTCTGGAAGAGTGGAGCGAATATCCGGGGTTGTTTGCCGGACGCGATCTGCAGCAGGGCGGCACCTGGCTTGGTATGACGAAAGAAGGTCGCTTTGCCGCACTGACCAATATCCGCGCTCCCGGCGCCGGACCAGCTGAGCCGCAGTCACGCGGTCATCTGGTGCTGAACTACCTGCGCGAGCCACGCAACCCGGAAAAATATCTGCGCGCCGTACTGGAGAAAGGCGATGCCTACGCGCCGTTTAATCTGCTGTGCGGCAACCGCAGCCAGCTCTGGTATGCCAGCAACTATCCCGAACCGCGACTGGAACGGCTGGAGCCCGGTATTCACACGCTGAGCAATGCCTGGCTGAATACTCCCTGGCCGAAAACCGAACTGGCACGGACGCAGCTACAGCGCTGGCTGCAACAGCCTGGTGGCAGTGCCAGCCTTGCGGCACTGCTTGATCATTACTCCCCCTTCCCCGACGAGCAGTTGCCACAAACCGGGGTTCCACTGGAGTGGGAGCGCTTACTCTCAGCTCAGTTTATCCATGCTCCGGGTTACGGCACCCGCTGCTCCAGTGGCATTCTGGCGCAGCAGGAACGGGTTGAAATAACCGAGCTCAGCTGGGACAGTAACGGCAGAATTGCCGGCCGGGTAACCTGGCCGGTCGATCTTGAATGAGCAGACAATTGCTCACTTTAAGAACAAAGAATTAGCCGCCAGAAATCCGTTAAACAGTCTTCCTGTTACAAAAGAAAAACCTAAGTTGTTGTTTCTTTTGACACCTAGCAAACCAATCGAACGACCGTTTGCAGTCGCTTACAAAATTCTGCGAACGGTAGCGCGATTCCCGTCACATTTTGCTTATCTGGCGTCCATACTTCGTGCATGAACAGCATGAATACACCCCGGAAACCGCAACGCGTCGTCGCACTGACAGGCCTTATCGCCCTGCTGTGTATCGGTCTGTTGTTTGCGGCTCTGGCAGCCAGCATTAATACCAAGCCCTATATGCCGCCGAAGGTGGCGCAGAAGTATATGGAGCACTGGTTAATCGAATCCGCGCGCAATGTGGCGGGAGAAGTGCGGCTGAAACATGTGCAGAGCATTGAGCCTTTTTACCTGCGCCGCGATTATCAGCCAGTATGGATGAACAGTTTTGAACTGACCGAAGCCGGGCGCGAACTGCTGCAGGTACTGCGCGAAACCGCCGCCGACGACTGGCGCAACTACGGCTACGAACTGGCCACCCTCGAACGCGAAACCAGCCGTCTGTCGAATATTCCCAAACAGGCCACTGCGGTTGAAGTGCTGCTGACCGACGCTTTCATTACTTACGCCCAGCAGGCTCTGAACGCTGAGCTGCTACCGGATACCGGCGAGGGCGACCATCCATCGATCCGCAAAGTGTCGGCTGCCAGCAAGCCCGGACAATTCAGTGAAGAACAGATCATCGACCTGCTGAATGACTCCATCCGCCGCAACGAGCTGGACGCTCTGGTTGAAACTCTTACACCATCTCATCCCGGCTACCTGCGTCTGCGCAAAGAACTGAACCGTTACTTAGCCATTGCCAACTCCGGTGGCTGGTATCCGCTGCCGGATAACCTGCAGCTGACAAACAATGAACGTCACCGTCTGGTGCCACATCTGCGCTGGATGCTGGGGCAGTATGGCGACCTGCAGAAAGGTGCCCTGTCCTGGCTGTTTAAAGATGCCGAAGAACGCACCCGCGCACCCGCCGAAGATGAGCCACATGATCTGAGCCGTCCGGAGTTCCTGTTTGACAGTGCTCTGGCTGACGCCTTGCGCCACTTCCAGAAACGTCATCATTTACCCGAAAGCGGTGAGCTGGATGCCAATACGCTGAAATGGCTGAATATTCCGCCTTACCAGATGGCACAGAAAGTCGCCCTGAATATGAAACGCTGGCGCCACCTGCCACGGGATCTTGGCCAGCGCCATGTCATGGTGAATATGGCTGACTACAGCCTGCAGCTGATAAACGGTGGCTCAGTTGAGCTGGATATGAAAGTCATTATCGGTAACCTGCAGCGCCGGACTCCGGTTATGGCACAGAAAATCAGTACACTGGAACTGGCTCCGACCTGGTCGGTACCCAAACGCATTGCGGTAAACAGCCTGCTGCCGAAAATTCGCCGCAATCCGGGTTATCTGGAAGAGAAAGGCTATCAGGTAATCGGCCGGGTCGATGGTGTTGACCAATTTATTTCGCCGTATGCCATTAACTGGAATAAAGTCAGCGCCAGTAACTTTCCTTACCGTCTGGTACAGAAAGCCGGCGATGACAATGCGCTGGGTTCTATCAAATTCCTGTTCCCCAACGATAAAGACATCTACCTGCACGATACCTCACAGCCGCAGCTGTTTAACCTAGACAACCGCGCCTTAAGCTCAGGTTGTGTGCGGGTAGAAAAACCAAGATTACTGGCCGAAAAACTGCTGCGTGGACAGCAGGGCTGGAACCGCCACAATATTGATGCCGCCATCGACCAGAACCGCACTACCCGCATCCGCCTGCAGGATGATGTACCGGTCTATCTGATGTACTGGACTACCTGGGTTGATCAGGACGGTAATCTGCAGGTGCGCGACGATGTCTACAATCGCGATCTGATCGCCGGCCTGCCGCCTACCAATCCTGCCGTCAGCCTGTAACCTTCGCTCGCAAGTGGCGTACAAACGTCAGCCAGTTACATTATTCAGTATGACAAATGTAGCGTTATGTATTTTTGTCTAAGGATGCCCGTTTCTTTTGGCAGGTGTTTGGCATACTCCGCCCATAGCCATACAACACTGAATAACCAGATGTAGCGGAGACGATTCACCATGTTGCAACGACGTCACTTTCTGAAGCAGGCAGCCTGCCTTGGTGCGGCAGGTATTACCGGCCTGAGCAGTACCCGCGCATTCGCCGGGCAACAGGAAGAACGTACTCTGCGCTTGTACAACATTCATACCGGTGAATTCACCACCAGTACTTTCTGGGCGAATGGCCGTTATCTCGACGAAGGTGTGGAATCGTTGGATATTCTGGTACGCGATCACCGTCGCGATCAGGTGATGGCCATGCAGCGAGAGCTGTATCAGAACATGTACCAACTGCAGCAGTTGTTCGCCAGCCATGAACCGCTGTATGTGATTTCCGGTTATCGTGCCCCCGAATCCAACGCCAGCCTGCGCTATACAAGCTCAGGCGTCGCCGAGCACAGTCTGCATATGCAGGGACGTGCCATTGATATCCGGATTCCCGGTGTTTCACACCGCCATCTGCACCGCGCCGCACTGGCGATGGGCAACGGTGGTGTTGGGTATTACCCGAAGAGTGGTTTCGTTCACATTGATACCGGACGCACCCGGCACTGGACAGCCTGATCAGGCTTTAAAAGAAAGGGCGTATCAGTTACGCCCTGGTCCGATAATACGGCCGAAACCAGCCTTCTCCAGCGATAACTGCAGGGTAGCGGTAATAACCGGCGCACTTTCTATCTGCAGCACCTCTGCCAGCAACTGATCAGCCCATTCACGGCTGATGCCGCGAATTACCGATTTAACCTTGGGCAGGTTAGTGGCGTTCATCGACAACATGTCATAGCCCATTGCCATCAGCAATACAGCGCCCAGTGGATTACCGGCCAGCTCACCACAGACACTCACCGGCTTGCCAATTTCGTGCGCCATATCGGCAATCATCTTCAGTGCATTCAGCACCGCCGGGTGAAAGGCCTGATAAAGATCAGCCACCCGTGGATTATTACGGTCCACGGCCAGCAGATACTGGGTCAGATCGTTGCTGCCGACAGAGAGAAAATCCACCCGCTGGCCCAGTTCACGGATCTGATAAACCGCTGCCGGGACTTCAATCATCACTCCGACCTGGGGCATTTCGACGTCAAAGCCTTCTTCCAGAACTTCAGCATGGGCGCGGTAGATCAGGTGTAGTGCTTCATCGACTTCGCTGACGCTGGTAATCATCGGCAGCATAATGCGCAGATTGTTCAGCCCTTCACTGGCCTTCAGCATGGCGCGGATCTGTACCAGAAAGATTTCCGGGTGGTCGAGCGTTACGCGAATGCCACGCCAGCCCAGAAACGGATTAGCCTCACTGATCGGGAAGTAGGTCAGTGCTTTGTCACCACCAATATCCAGGGTTCGCATCGTTACCGGATTCGGGGCAAAGGTTTCCAGCTGCTGACGGTAAATTTTCTGCTGCTCGCTCTCGCTGGGAAAGCGATCCTTCATCATAAACGGCACTTCGGTGCGGTACAGGCCAACACCTTCTGCACCACGTTCCAAACTGCGTACTGCATCGGTAATCAGGCCGGTATTTACCCACAGCGGAATACGGTGACCATCGAGGGTTTCGGCCGGTTCATCACGCAGTACCTGCAGATCTTTCTGCAGCGCCTGCTCTTCATCAAAGATCGCCTGATACTGTTCACGCAGTTCATCGTTGGGACTGGAAAATATCTGTCCGCGGTAACCGTCAACGATCAGCTCCAGACCATGCAGCTGGGCGTAAGGGACATCCACAACCCCCATAACCGTAGGAATCCCCATCGCCCGGGCCAGAATCGCCACATGCGAGTTGGATGAGCCTTTAACCGAGACCAGCCCACGCAGCTTGCCCGGCGGAACCTCACCCAGCATCGCCGGTGTCAGCTCTTCACTAACCAGAATCGTATTGGCAGGAAAATCGTACTCCTGCGCGTGTGCATCACTGCCCTGCAGATGAGCGAGAATACGGGTTCCCAGATCAATGATATCGGTGGCGCGCTCGCGCAGGTAAACATCTTCCATCAGCTGGAAGTGACCAACGTATTGCATGACCACCTGGCGTAATGCGCCCTGCGCCCAGTTGCCGTCACGGATACGTGCTTTGACCTCTGCGCCAAGCGCATGGTCATCCAGCATGTTCAGGTAGACATCAAACAACGCCATCTCTTCCGGGCGCAGTTCGCTGCTGAGTTTCTCGCCTAATATACGGATTTCTTCACGGGCCGCTTCCAGGGCGAGATCAAAGCGCACAATCTCGTCATCAATCGACTCCGCCTCTTTATCCACCACACCACTGAGGTCGGCCGCGGGAGACAACACAAAAGCCTGGCCGAGCCCAACCCCGGGAGCACCCGGGGCGCCGTTAAAACGGGTGCTTTTCTTGCGTTCGCTGGTTGCGGAAGGGATATCGAGAATATTGCCGGTGGCCTCGGCATGGGCAATAACACCAGCCAGCTGCGCCGACATAGTGACCAGAAAGGCTTCTTCGCTTTCGTCAAACTGACGGCTGTCGCGCTGTTGCACCACCATCACGCCCATCAGGCGTTTATGGTGGATAATCGGCACCCCGAGAAAAGACAGAAAGGGGTCTTCACCGGTCTCGGATAAAAAGTGAAAGCGTGGGTGAGTTGGCGCGTTATCGACGTTGATCGGCTCTTCGCGCGAACCAACCAGGCCGACAAGACCCTGCGAAGAGCTGAGGCTGACCCGGCCAACCGCTTCCTGCTTCAGGCCTTCAGTAGCCATCAGCACATAACGCTTACTTTCCGGATCAAACAGATAGACTGAGCACACTTCGGTATTCATGGCCGCACGGATACGTGCCACAACCACTTTCAGAGCATCGCTCAGGTCGGTTGCAGAACTGACTTCCTGTACAATGCGTCTCAGAATATCAAGCATAAACCCTCAGCTGGTTTTCCGTTGCAGCTTGGCAATGCGCGGTGCCAGTTCCGTCATGGCACGACGATACACATCGCGTTTGAATGCAACCACCCCTCCCAGCGGGAACCAGTAACTGACCCAGCTCCAGCCATCAAATTCCGGCTTATCGGTAGCGCTGACGTTGATCCGCGAATCGTCACCCACCAATTTAAGCAGAAACCATTTCTGTTTTTGCCCGACACAAACAGGCCGGCTGTCATGGCGCACCATACGCCGTGGTAAGCGGTAACGTAACCAGCCACGGGTGCAGCCCAGTATCTGCACATCCTGCGCACTCAGGCCAACTTCCTCCATCAACTCGCGATAGAGCGCCTTCTCCGGCGATTCACCTTCTTTGATCCCCCCTTGGGGAAACTGCCAGGCATCCTGGCCTATGCGTCTGGCCCAGAGGACCTGTCCTTTGTCGTTGCAAAGGATAATACCGACATTAGGGCGGTAACCATGTTCGTCAATCACAATGCCGTCCAGTACAGTCTGATGGTTCAAAACTTGCCGATTTCACCACAAAGGTCAAGCAGTTGAAGATAAGGCAGGCAATAACGGGGGCAAGGCATACAGGAATCCGGTGGCGGACTCACCTTAATTCAGACTCTGGGAGACAGGCTGAATTGTCCGGAAATTGCCACAATCCGCCCCCTGGCAGCCGGCATTGTTTAGAACCAATATGTTCGATTATTTCTTCGTTTGAAACTCAGAATTATAAGGAAAGTATGCGCTGTTGCACTTAGAATAGCGACTAATTTTCTAACCGGCACCGGAAAAAGGCTGACTCTCGTGGCACTGGCTATTTTCGATCTCGACCACACCCTGCTGGATGGCGACAGCGACCATGCTTGGGGACAATATCTGGTCGATCAGGGGCTTGCAGACCCTGAACAACACAAGCTCCGTAACGATTATTTTTACGAGCAATATAAGGCCGGCACTCTGGATATTAACGAGTATCTGGCATTTGCGCTTAAGCCTCTGACCCAGTATCCGTTGCAACATATGCTGGATACCCGCGCCGCGTTTCTCAAAGCGCGCATCATGCCGCTGATCTCACAAAAAAGCCGTGACCTTATTGCCCACCATAAGCGTCTGGGTGATACCCTGCTGATTATCACCGCAACCAATGGTTTTGTGACCTACCCGATAGCCGAGCTGCTGGGCATTGAGCATATTATCGCCCCGCATCCGGAGATGCAGGATGAGCGCTATACCGGCAATATTGTCGGTATACCAAGTTTCCAGCAAGGTAAAGTGGTACGCCTGCAGGATTGGTTGCAGCAACAGGGATTTGAACTGGCCGGCAGCTACTTTTACAGTGATTCCCATAATGACCTGCCGCTGCTGGAAATTGTGGATAACCCGGTAGCGGTTGATCCGGATGACCGTCTGGCCGCCATCGCCGCACAGAAAGGCTGGCCAATTATCAGCCTCAGGGATCAGGAGTAAGCCTGTGAAGTACGCAAAGCCGGTGCTGGTCAGCGCCCTGTTGTTAACCGGATTACTGGCCGGCTGTGATCAGCCAGCCCTGCAACAGGACAGCCCTGCAGAACAGACCGCAGATACTGGAAACGAACAGGACAGTATTCCGGACAGCAGTGCATTCGCCGCTCACCTGGGTCTGAGCGCCTACACCGAGGTGTCGATGGCTGCGCAGACCGCGCAGGAACTCGACAGCCGCTTGGCCTCCTTTTTATATCATCCCAACCCCATGAGCCTCGGCGAGGTTCGTCAGGCCTGGCGTAATGCGTACAGCGCCTACCTGCAGACGCTGATCTACGCCAAGCTGCCGATCAACGATCCGCCAGACTGGCACAAAAAAGGCATCGACTATCAGCATACCCTGAGCCTGCTCGACAGCTGGCCAATCGAAGGTGGCTATATCGACCATGTGCCCGGCTATCCGTTCAGCGGCATTGTTAACGACCTGACCCTTGAACTGAATGAAGACAGCCTGCTGGCACAGCACGGCTTCTCCGATCCGAGTTATGCCAGTCTGGGCTATCACGCATTTGAATTTATGCTGTGGGGAGCCGATGGTCAGCGCTCACCACGCGACTTCTTTCCGCAGGAAAATACTGCGCCTGTTGTGGTGGCCAGCGAAGGTGGCAACAACAGCGAAACAGAAACCGGCGATGTTGTGCACAGCGAAGAAAACAGCGCCAGCGTGGATGAGTTACCACTGGATGTTGATATTCAGAACCATAACCGCCGTCGCCAGTACGTACAGCTGCTGAGCGAACAGCTGCAGAAACATTTACACCGGTTGCAACGCCGCTGGGAGCCAAGCAACGGTTACTATGCCAACCTGCTGCAGCGCTCAGAGCCGGATCAGGTATTAAAAGCGGCTTTCAGCGCTACGCAGAAATTGCTGTCAGATGAGTTGCTGGCCAAACGCCTGAGTGGTACCAGCAGTGAGTTCAGCCAGACCACCTGGGCTGATACCGGTGCTATCGTAGCGGGTATTCGCAACCTGTACTTCCCGCTGAGTGAAACCGAAGCCGGCACCGGATTACCGGCTCTGCTTGGCCAGCGCCACGAGGACCTGAGTCTGGAATGGCAGCAGCAGTTACAGCTGCTCGATGACAGTGTGGAAAACTGGAAACAGCAGGGCGTCGCCGATGCAGAAGCGCGTCAGCAATGCCGCCAGCGTATTATCGAGCTGATGTCACTGCTGCAACGTACCGCCAGCGCCCTTAAAGTGCCACTCGCCAGCGCCAACTGAAGCGAACGATCACATAATAAAAAGGGAGCCTGAGCTCCCTTTTTTTATACCACCAGTTTTTATACCACCGCCGGTCGGCTGCCGTTCAGCGGGTCGGTAACACGCGGGCAAACACCGCTTTCAGATAACGGGTTTCGGCGATGGCCGGTAATACCGGATGGTCAGCGCCCTGACTGCCGACATGCTGAATCATCACTTCACGATCCAGCTCACGCCCCATAACGCGCAGCATATCCGGCAGACGATCTTCCGCCAGATGCATGGAACAGGATGCCGCCACCAGCAAACCGTCTTTACTCAGCAGACGCATCGCCAGCTGGTTCAGGCGGTGATAAGCCTGCTCACCGGCTTTGATATCTTTACGACGCGGAATCAGCGCCGGCGGGTCCATCACCACCACATCAAAACGCTCACCGTTATCCTTCAGCTGGCGCAGCGCTGCAAAGGCATCGCCTTCCCAGCAATGTACTTTTTCTGCCACGCCATTCAGCGCTGCGTTCTGCTCTACCCAGTCGAGCGCCTGAGCAGAGGCGTCAACACAGTGTACTTCCGCCGCACCATGATTGGCCGCCTGCACACCCCAACCGCCAACGTAGCTGAATACATCCAGCACGCGCTTGCCTTTAACCAGACGGTTCAGCTGTGCACGGTTTTCACGGTGATCGTAGAACCAGCCGGTTTTCTGACCGTGAATCACCGGCGCCATAAAACGGGTATCGTTTTCTACCAACGGGGCACAATCGTCTTCCAGCGCGCCCTGAATCACTTCCACGTACTCTGGCAAACCTTCGACCGCGCGCAGCTTGCCATCGTTTTTCAGCACGATGCACTGTGGTTTGGCGACTTTATTGACGGCATCAATAATGGCCTGACGACGCAGCTCCATTGCCA
Organism: Thalassolituus sp. UBA2009; assembly: GCF_002335285.1. Classification (NCBI taxonomy): domain Bacteria; kingdom Pseudomonadati; phylum Pseudomonadota; class Gammaproteobacteria; order Oceanospirillales; family Oceanospirillaceae; genus Thalassolituus; species Thalassolituus sp. UBA2009. The sequence goes on along the minus strand of NZ_DDCJ01000043.1, from coordinate 1,959 downwards.
CACTGGAAATCTGGATCACCACCACATCGCCAAAACGGTCAATCACCAGTCCCGGCAGACCATCGCTGTCACCAAACACCCAGCGGTAACAGGACTGCGGATACCACAATTCACGGCCACTCTGTGCTACCTGCAAACGATGCACAATCAGAGAGGTATCCAGCGTCTGTTTACTGTCACGACTGAACAGGCGCGCACAGATCAGCTGTTCCGGACTGACCACAGCAACTCCCAGCGCTTTGCCGTTGGCGGCTTCGACCACAACTTCAGTACCGGCGGTCATGTTTTTCAGTGGCGTAACAGCGATATCCACTTCATTGCTGTATACCCACAGGTGACCGCCTTTCAGACGGCGTTCAGCCTTGGCTTTGAGTCGCAGTGTCGGGAGCATGATTCACCTCTGGGGCCGGTTACAAAAAGGAGCGCATTATACGCATGCTCTGACAAACTTCCCCAGAAAGCGGTGCTATTCTTGATGACATTCGTTTCCCTTCTCCGGACTTGTCATGCCTCAGCAACTGTCGGAAGAGCAGATACTGCACATCATGCAGGGGATTAAAATCCCGCCACAGCCGCAGATTCTGGTCGATCTGCAAATGGAACAGTTTATGCCCGATCCGGATCTGGGCCGCATTTCCAAACTGATCAGTCAGGATGTTGGGCTGGCCGGTACAGTGCTTAAGGTGGTGAACTCTCCGTTTTATGGCCTTAAAAACCGTATTACATCCGTCGCTCAGGCGGTCAGCCTGATTGGTCTGAACAGTGTGGTTAACATCATCAATGGCTTATCCATTAAAAGTCAGATGAGCGACGAAACCATCGTGAATATGAACCGTTTCTGGGACACCGCGAATGACATATCCCAGGTAGCTACCGCCATTGCCAAACAGGTGGGTTATCCCAATCCGGATATGGCCTATCTGCTGGGTCTGTTTCATAACTGTGGTATTCCGCTGCTGATGGCACGCTTCGATAATTATCTGCAAGTGATGGAAGAGTCTTACGCCCACCCGGAACTGCGGGTGGTGGATGTGGAAAACCAGCATCTGAACACTAACCACGCAGTGATCGGTTATTACACCGCAAAATCGTGGAATCTGCCCAAGCTGCTGTGCGATGTCATTGCTGAACACCACAGCGCCTCGCGCTTTTTTGCCACCAATAATTACAAAGATTCAGAAGGAAAAACGCTGCTCGCTATTCTCAAGCTGGCGGAGCATATCTGCGGAAATTACCGCATTCTTGGCCGTCAGTCAGAAGATCTGGAATGGCAGAATATCGGCAGTGAGGTATTAACCTATCTGGGTTTGGGTGAATACGATATCGAGCAGATGGAGGCTAATTTTGAAGAGCTGGGAATTGGCTACCGTAATTATAAATATTAGACCGGGCATCTGACGCCCGGCCTGTACCGCAACCAATCCCTGTTATTTAATCCCGCGCGTTGATATAGGCCTGCTCGCTCACCGCATGGTAAGCCTTCACCTGATCGCGGTAATTTTTGTACGAGTTATAAACCTTCTGCGCCAGCGGGTCAGCCGCCGACACTTCAGCCACGACCTGCTCCGACAACACCTGCAGTTTGCTCAGCACATCATCCGGAAATGCACGCACATCCACGCCGTGTTTTTCTTTCAGTTCAGTCAGCGCTGCCTGATTACGCGTAGTGTATTCAGCCAGCATGTCTTCATTAACCGCTTTGGTTGCCACCCGCACAATGGCCTGCAGATCCTTTGGCAGTTTTTCGAAGGCGGTTTTATTAATCACAAATTCCATCATCGAACCCGGCTCATGCCAGCCCGGGTAATAATAGTGCTTAGCAACTTTGTATAAACCAAACGCCAGATCGTTATACGGGCCAACCCACTCGGTTGCATCGATGGCACCGGTCTGCAGCGAGGTGAAAATTTCACCGCCCGGCAAAGTCACCGGCGTACCACCGGCACGGGCCAGCACTTC